>NZ_LBMX01000050.1:0-9494 GCF_001010885.1 Clostridium sp. C8
CATTTAAATAAAACAGAGCCTTATTTTTAAAATACTATCATACATATGTTAATTTATTTCTTATAATTACCTCCTTCCAATTTTATCTTAATCTATCTTTTGTATATTAAATATCATCTTCGAAACCAGTTTCGAAAAAATTTAAAAAATATATTAAATCCAAATATATTTTCGAAACCGATTTAGTTTTTATCTTTAATTAGGTAACTGTTTACATTTATATTATATATTCTATATTTTTTATTGTAAATGCTTTTTAAAAATTATTTACTCTTTTTGTAAATTAAAAATCCATAGCCAATTTAAATATATTCTATGGATTTTTATGCTATATTACAAAGTTAATATTTTATAAACACTCTTATATTAATATAAATCAATATCTAGATTCTAGTAAATTCATTATTTCTATATCATCCAACTTTTCAAGCTTTAACAATTCATTATATGGATTTCCTTTTAAGTTTAGAATTTTAGCAAATGCAGGTTCTGTCTTTAAACCATTTTCTTTCAAATCAATAATCTTTTTCTTTACTAAATCTCTCCCTAAATTTAATATTCTATCTTCAATTATCATATGTTTATATCCATTTTGTTCTGTAGATTTTATGTTTTGTGCATATAGCTCTATTTCAAAATCATCTATAAGAAAATTAACTGTTAAAACTTCATCATTTACTTTATTTATCTTAAATTTATTAAAACTTGAAAATTTCTTCAGAATTAATTGCTCAAATTCATTTATATTATATACTTCACAAATAATGTCTAAATCACTACCATAAATGTCAATTTCTATTGGTATAGTTCCTACTAAAATTGGATTATATTTTTGTAATATGTTAAATATTTTTATATTATTTAATAATTTAAAAGCTTTTTGTTGTTTCTTATTTCCAAATTGTAAATAATCAAGGTTCATAAAATTCTTTTTCATATTCTTATGCTGCCTTTTCTATAAATTTAACTTTCAATTGTTTTATCTAAGTATTGTTCTATTTCATTAAAAGGAACACCTAACTCATATAGTGAGTAACTAACCATAGGTATATTACTAGATACTCCCCATTATAATCACTAGCATAATCTTTATACTTATAAAAAAATCTTTAAACATAACCCATAGTATTGAAAAATATTATCAATTATATTTTGTCACACCAGTAATACTTGTCAATAAATCAGCGTTTATAATTACTCTTTAACGCCAAAAGTTATCCAATATTTGTTAATTTACTGTCAAAAAGAGCTAGCAACAAGCTAACTCTTAAAAATTTTTTATACTATTTTGGTTGTCCAATCCTCACAGTTCCATATTTCTGTAACTACATCTCTATAAAACTCTGGTTCGTGGGATACAAGTAAAATTGAGCCCTTATATTCTTTTAATGCTCTTTTTAATTCATCTTTTGCATCTACATCTAAGTGATTGGTAGGTTCGTCTAGGATTAGTATATTGGTTTCTGTATTTAATATTTTACATAATCTAACTTTTGCAGCTTCTCCACCTGATAATACCATTATTTTTGATTCTAATTGCTTTGTTGTTAATCCACATTTAGCAAGTGCTGCTCTTATTTCGTATTGTGTTTTACTTGGGAACTCTTGCCATACCTCTTCTATGCATGTATTTGTATTTCCGCTTCTATCTTCTTGTTCAAAATAACCTATATGCTGATAGTCTCCTCTATGAACTTTTCCTGATAGTGGCTGTTGTATTCCTAGCAAGCTTTTAAGTAATGTTGATTTACCCAGTCCGTTTGCTCCAACTAAAGCTATTTTTTGTCCTCTTTCCATATAAAGGTTTAATGGTTTTGTAAGAGGTGAATCATATCCTATAACTAAATCTTCTGTTTCAAATATTGTTTTTCCAGCTGTTCTTGCTATTTTAAAGCTGAATTCTGGTTTTGGTTTTTCTTTTGAAAGCTCTATTACTTCCATTTTATCAAGCTTCTTTTGTCTTGATTTAGCCATATTAGCTGTTGCAACATTTGCTTTATTTCTTGCAACGAAATCTTCTAATCTTGCTATTTCTTTTTGTTGCTTTTCATATGCTGCTTCTAATCTTTTTTTACTTTCTTCATATAATCTTTTAAATTCATAATAGTCTCCAACATATCTTGTTAATTTTCTTTCCTCAACATGATATATTAAATTAACTACTGAATTTAAAAATGGTATATCGTGAGATATTAATATAAATGCATTTTCATAATTATTTAAATATCTCTTAAGCCATTCTATATGTTCCTCATCTAAATAGTTAGTAGGCTCATCTAGAAGTAATATATCTGGGTTTTGAAGTAATAACTTTCCAAGTAGTATTTTTGTTCTTTGTCCACCGGATAAATCATCAACGTCTTTATCTAAACCTAAATCTAATAATCCAAGTCCTTTTGCTACTTCCTCTACTTTTGCATCTATTATGTAAAATCCATTATGGTCTAATAAATCTTGAATTACTGCTGTTCTTTCAAGCATTTTTTCTAATTCCTCTGAAGTACAATCTCCCATTTTTTCATATAAAGTATTCATTTCTGTTTCTAAATCAAATAAGTATCTAAATGCATCTCTTAGTGCATCTCTTATACTTTGTCCTTTTACTAAAGCTGCATGTTGATCCATATATCCAACTCTAACATTATTAGACCAAATAACCTTTCCTTCATCAGGCATAAGCTTATTTGTAACTATATTCATAAATGTTGATTTTCCTTCACCATTAGCTCCAATTAAACCAACGTGTTCTCCCTTTAATAATCTAAATGATACATCTTCAAAAATAGCTCTATCTCCAAAGCCATGACTAATATTTTTAACTGTTAAAACGCTCATTTTATCCTCCTGAGTATTCTATATTAAAATTATAATAAAATCTTAGTTTCGTTTTTACGCACTTAAATATTATAAACTATAATATTATAAAACTCCATAAAAAAAAGGACATATGTAAGTTTTCTTAGAGAATAAAAAAATAGACAATTGAAAGTTTCAGTTAACAAAATTCATTCCTTAGCTTTGTTAACTGCCCATTCTCAATTGTCAACTAATCTTTAATAATCATATTCTTTTACATTTTCGCAAATAGATATTTTTAGTGTAGTATTATCAATAACTTTTTTATAAGAACATAAAAAATCATTTAATTCTAAATCATTTAAATCAACTTTATCAAAGCTTTTTAAAATAACATTTTCTTCTTCTGTTAATATTTTTACATCATTTTTATCATTTTTTATATAGTAATTATTAACAGTTGTTACTTTTATTCTATCTTTATATTTTTCTTGAAAGCTCATAGTCTTTCTTACTTTTTCAACATCTCCTGTACCAGGAATAATATTATTTAATCCTAATGATTTTATTTGTTCTTCAATAGATGAAGCATCAAATCCATATCTCTCCATTAACTTAGTTTGCATTTTTAAAAACTTATCTTGTGATATGTTGTTTTCACTCATGTATTCTGTCATCTTTTTCGTGAAGTCTGCCATATTTAACTTTCCAGAAGACATATCATAATATAATGAATATATATAGGATTCAAATTTGTCTACATCTTTATCATTCACTTTGTTTTTTAATTCATTGAAATCTATTATCTTATCCATAACATGATCAACTCCTATATTCTTAATGGATGTTACTAATATTATACTATTACTATAAATTTTATTCTATTGACTTAATACAATATTAATATTTTTTTAAGAACACTTTATTTTAAAATATATAGTTATCACTATATATTTCCTACCCATAAGCTAGTTTGCAGCCTTAACTGCATTCCAAACATCTTCGTATAATCTTAATTTTTCTTGTGGCAGATATTTATATACTTCACATCTTTCCATAACTTCCTTAGGCATATATGCACCAGTATTATTTTTAACTTCTTCTGATTGTTCTTCCTTAGCTAACTTATTTGGAGTTGTATAACCTATTTCTTCGGCTATTTTATATGCATTATCTTTACTACTTACAAAGTTTATAAATTCTTCTGCCATTTCTTTATTTTTTGCATTAGTTGGAATTGCCCATGAGTCTAACCAATAGTTTGCTCCTTCCTTTGGAATCACATACTCTAGATTTTCATTTTCATCAGCTAAAGTTAAACCTTCTCCTGACCATATCATAGCAATTGCAGATTCCCCAGAAGTCATTAAATCCTTAACTTCATCAGCACCATATTTTAATACTAATGGCTTTTGTTTTATTAATAAATTTTTAGCTTCTTCAAGTTCTTTTTCATTTGTAGTATTTAATGAATATCCAAGTTTTTTAAGTGCCATTCCTATAGCATCCCTTTGAGCATCTAAAACAAAAATTTGTTTTTTATACTTTTCATTCCACATTATATCCCAACTATCTACCTTATCACTAACTAAATCTTTATTATATATTATTCCTATTGTTCCATTCATATATGGAACAGTATAATCATTACTAAGATCATATGGTTGTCCCATATCATCTTCATTCATTTCTTTTAAATTTAGTATTTTATCTTTATTTATTTTTTGAAGTAATTCTTCTTGTATCATTCTATCTGCCATATAATCTGCTACTAAAACAGCATCCCAATTAGTTTTCCCTGAAGATACTTCTATATACATTGTTTCCATATCATCAAAAGTTTTATAATTAACTTTTACATCATATTTATCTTCAAACTCTTCTATTATGCCTTCCGCTATGTTTTCCCCATAATTTAAGACATTAATACTTTTCTTATTACTTTTTTGACATCCTGCAAATAAAGTAAATGTAAAAATCATGCTACATATCATAGCAAATATTTTAATTGATCTTTTCATTTATTTATCGTCCTTTCACTATATAATAACTATTCTTCAATAAAAATAATTATAAAGATAAATTTAACAATTGCAAGTTAAAAATACCTAATTAGTAATATATATTCTATCAAATACATATTTATTTATATAAGTTACAATAAATAAAATAAATCTAATTATCTTTTAAATTAGATTTATTTTATTTAAATCAATGTTTTAGCTACTTATATAAAAAAGGTATCGACTACTAAATATAGTTAATACCTTAAAATTTGTTATACTTCTATTAACTTTGCTGTTACCCCTTCTAAGTCATTTAATTCTTTTTTAAGATTATTAATTTCATCTTTTTCATCATGTATTAAATTTAATATAACAAGTCCTGAATTAGAGCAAGAGGTTTTACTTGCTTCATGTAATCCGAGTCTTGTTTGAATGATACATCCATACTTTGTTAAAATAGCTTGAACTGTTGGGGCAATTTCTACCCTTGGTTCTATTTTTATAGCCATTATAGTAAACATATTTATACCTCCGTTAACTTTATCACCTTCTATACTACCCATTTTAAATTTACTTATTCAATAAAATTATTTATTTTTACAAAATTTATATGATCTATTGCAATGAGAACATTTGTTCTGTATAATGATTTTAAATACTTTTAAGAAGGGTGATAATTTTGAATATAGATGAAAAGCTTAATATTCTTTCAGCGGCTGCTAAATATGACGTATCTTGTTCTTCTTCTGGATCTAAAAGAAAAAATTCAAATAATGGTTTAGGAAATGCTTCAAGTAGCGGTATTTGTCATAGCTTTACTGCAGATGGTCGTTGTATTTCTCTTTTAAAAATACTTTTAACTAATCATTGTATATATAATTGCAAGTATTGTGTTAATGCTTGCAGTAAAGATGTCCCAAGAGCAATGTTTACACCTGATGAAATAGTATCTCTTACAATTAATTTTTATAAAAGAAACTACATTGAAGGTTTATTTTTAAGCTCTGCTATTTTTAAAACCCCCAATTATACAATGGAGCTACTACTTAATGTAGTAAAAAAGCTTAGAATTCAAGAAAAATTTAATGGATATATTCACTTAAAAGCTATTCCTGGAGCTGATGAAAAATTAATTAATGAGGCTGGAAAATATGTAGATAGAATGAGTGTAAATATAGAACTTCCTTCTTCTTCTAGCTTAAAGTTACTTGCTCCACAAAAAACCAAAGAAAATATATTAGCTCCAATGAGCATAATTAAAAATTCCATTATAGAACATAAAGATTTAAAGAAAAGTATAAAATCCACTCCATTATTTGTTCCTGGAGGACAAAGTACTCAGCTAATAGTTGGTGCAACTCCTGAAAGCGATTATAAAATCTTAAATTTATCCGAGAAGTTATATAATCATTTTGATTTAAAAAGAGTTTATTATTCTGCTTATGTTCCTGTAATAAGGAATGATAAATTACTTCCTGACATTACTCATCCACCATTAGTTCGTGAGCATAGATTATATCAAGCAGATTGGTTATTAAGATTTTATGGTTTTAAAGCTAATGAATTATTAAAAGATGAAAGTGATAACTTTGATTTAAACTTTGATCCTAAAACCTCTTGGGCTTTAAGTAATATCGATCTTTTTCCAATTGAAGTTAATAAAGCATCTTATGATACCCTTCTTAGAATTCCTGGAATTGGAGTAAAATCTGCTAGAAGAATATTAATTACAAGAAGAGTTCATTCATTAAATTTTGAAGATTTAAGAAAACTTGGAATAGTACTAAAAAGAGCTAAATATTTTATAACTTGTAAAGGAAAGTATTATGGAGATGTATCCTTTGATGAAGAAAAGATAAGAACTAGATTACTTTATATGGATAAACCAAAACTTGAAAATGAAAATTCAGAACAAATTTCTTTTTTTGATGATATTTATCCTAAAGTTTCTAATAGTATTTTATTACCAGAACCAAAGAAAATACTTCTTCCAAATGATACTATCACTTCGCTTACTGGAGAATTTTAAGGAAGGTGATTTATTTTGTTAAAATTAGTGTATGAAGATTCATTTGAAGGCTTTTTAACTGCAATTTATTATGCTTTTTATTCTAAAACCTCAATAGAATCAATTTCAACTGAAGAAGAATTAGAAATAAATCTTTTATCTGAAATTAAGTATATTGATACAGATTTAAATAAATATAATAAGGTTAAAGATTCTATTGTTATAAAAATTGATCCCTTAGCTCTAAATAAAATTTATAAATTATATTTATCTAATTATAAAAACAAAGGAACCTTATGTTATAAATATCTGAAAATTGCATTTAAATTAGGTAGTGATGTTCATAAATACTTACATTTAGATGCGGTAAAAGAAATTGATAATATTGAAAGGCGTGTTTCTTTAGAAGCTCATAGATTCAATGGTTTTGTAAGATTTATTTCTGTTAACAACAACTTTTTGTATTCTTCAATAGAGCCTGATAATAATATATTAGAAATTATTTCTCCACATTTTCAAAATCGTTTTAGTAACGAATATTGGATAATACATGATGTAAAAAGAGGTATTGCTTCAATATACGACAAAATTTCCTGGGAAATTAGAGAAATGGATTTAGAAGTATATAATAACTTAAAAGATTATAATGATGATTTTCAAAGTTTATGGAAAGGCTATTTTAAATCAACAACAATTGAAGAGAGAATTAATCCAAAACTTCAAAAAAGAATGATGCCAAAGAGATATTGGAACAATCTTACCGAAATAAATTATAATAAATAGTGAAAAGTAAAAGGAATGAAAAATTTAAAAATCCCTTAAAGATTTTTATTAATAATTTTCCACTCCTTAATTCTTTCACTTTTTCACTCTTAACTTGTTACTTATAAATTATTTTGCAATTTATACTATAGTAGCTATTGCTTCTATTTCTATAGGTGCATCTTTAGGTAATCTTGCAACTTCAACGCAACTTCTTGCTGGAGGGTTTTCTTTGAAATATTCTGCATAAACTTCATTCATTGGTCCAAAATCATTCATATCTTTTATGAAAACTACTACTTTAACCACTTTATCTAAGCCACTTCCAGCTTGTTCTAAAACAGCCTTTACATTTTCTAATGATTGTTTAGTAGCCTCTTTTATTTCAGTTACTAATTCTCCTGTTGATGAATTTACTGGAAGTTGTCCTGATGTAAACACCATATCTCCTACTTTTATTCCTTGTGAGTATGGGCCTATTGCTGCTGGTGCCTTACTTGTTGAAATAATTTCTTTTTGCATTTACTACACGTCCTCTCTTACATTTAAATATCTTACCTTTAATATTAAACCTAAATTTACTAACATTATTAAAAATATGTAAAGTATATTTAGTAATATTTAACTTTTACCATCCTAATAATTTAAATATACCCTTTTTTTTCTAATAATTCAATATGAAATCCTTTTTATGTATCTATTAAATAATTAAAAGTTTATTAATATATTCAATAGTGATACAATTAGAATAATATAAAACACAAGGAGGTAATGAAATATGAATAAAGATGTTAAGATCAATTGGGGTAATCTTGGTTTTAACTATATTAAAACTGATTATAGATATATTTCAGTTTGGAAAGATGGGCAATGGGATGAAGGTAGGCTAACAGAAGATAATATGTTAAACATAAGTGAAGCATCTACCGCTTTACACTATGGTCAACAATGTTTTGAAGGTTTAAAAGCATATCGAAGAAAAGATGGAAAAATTCAATTGTTCAGGGTTGATAGAAATGCACATAGAATGAATGAAAGTACTGCAAAGTTACTTATGCCTGAAGTGCCAGTAGATAAATTTATAGATGCTTGCATGCAAGTTGTTAAGGCTAATGAGCATTATGTACCACCTTATGGAACTGGTGCTACATTATATTTAAGACCTTTTATTATAGGGGTGGGAGATAATATAGGGGTAAAACCTGCACCAGAATATATTTTCTCAGTTTTTGCTGTACCTGTAGGGCCTTACTTTAAAGACGGTCTAACACCATGTAACTTTATGATAGCAGATTATGATAGAGCAGCTCCTTATGGTACTGGTGGACAAAAGGTTGGTGGAAATTATGCCGCTTCACTACATCCACACAGAATAGCTGTTGATAGAGGTTTTGCGGACTGTATATATTTAGATCCTTCAACTCATAAAAAAATTGAAGAAGTTGGTGCTGCTAATTTCTTTGGAATAACAAAGAATAATGAATTTATCACACCAAAATCTCCATCAATTTTGCCTAGTATAACTAAGTATTCTCTTATGGATATAGCTAGGGATTATTTAAAAATGCCTGTTTATGAAAGAGATGTTTATATAGATAATATAGATGAATTTAAAGAAGCCGGTGCCTGTGGTACTGCTGCTGTTATAACTCCAATAGGAGGAATAGAATATAAAGATAAACTTCATGTTTTTCATAGTGAAACTGAAGTTGGCCCTGTTACAAAAGAACTTTACAGAATCCTTTGTGGTATCCAATTTGGTGATATTGAAGGACCAGAAGGTTGGACTTATTTAGTTTAATATAATCTTGTCATTATCAAATTAGTGATTAAAAATGAATTAATAATTATTTATGTACATTACTTAACAGTACTATAAATAGTTTAAATAAAAAACTCCCACTAAACTTGACCCTGTCAAG
>NZ_LBMX01000051.1:0-19476 GCF_001010885.1 Clostridium sp. C8
CTTTCATATTAACATTTACACATATAATTAAACTATGTATCTTAGTAGCAATACTTGGATTTTTATCACACTCAATAATGGGATACTTACCTATTATAGGAAATCTGATAGCGGAAAAAAAGTTAAGTGATTATGCGACTATACAAAAGGGGAGTCCACAAAAGATTGAAACAAAATATGATTGGTATAATACTAAATATAAGTCTATTAAAGGAAATCTTAGTTATATGCTACAAAGGAATACAATTTATGATGACAAAGTAAGTGAGCAAGTAAATTATGACGTACTAAAGCAATATTCTATAGTAAACAGTGAATTTCCACAAAATTTAAGTTTTCCATCCATAAATACAATTTGGACAGAACTTAATGCAGATGATTATTCAATAAAAAGTCAAAGACTTTATCTTTTGGGTGTTTATAATACAGAAGATATATCAGAGGAAGAAAGTAAAAAAATGTGTGCAATAATTGCAGATAAATTTATAAATCTCATGGGTGAAGATTATAATTTTACAGGAATACAAATTATTTACTACGATAAAAATGGTGGATATGAATGTGCAATAGATGCTCATGGATTTAAAAAGTTAGAATATGATGAAATACTTTCTAAAACAAAAAAAGTAGATAGATTGCCGGAAGACTACTTAGATTGGTTATCAAAACAATAACTATATTGTAGTTTTCCAATGGAATTAAATAAATTGGTATCTACTTAAATCATTAATATGTTACGAACTAAAGGTGGACAAATTATATGTCTACTTTTTATTTAATAATATCCAACAGGAACATAGTTTTCTTCATCATCTTTATTTCATTTTTATAAGAGATAGAAGCCTTATTATTTTTAGTTCACAGTGCACAAGGCACAATTTTATTATTTTTATAGGGAACAGGTGTCAGGTAACAGGTATTCAGTATCAGGTTTATTTCAAAAATATGGTATTTATATGCAAATATAATGTATAATAAAAATAAGAATTATTACGCGATATGAAATTATTGTGAACTAATTAAGAGAATTTGTTCTTTTAAAATTGAATAGTACGGTATTTACAAAATATGTTATAATTATTTTGTAATAGTAAAAAGAGGTGGAATAATGGATAATAAGGGAATAAAATCTATTTTGATAAAGATTTCATTTATAACTGGGATTATATTATTGATATGCTTTTTTGGAGGTTTAGTGTATTTACGTTATGATTATTATACTAACTCTAGTCCTTACGCTTCAACACCATTATCTGTTTATAACATAATTCATGGCATAATATTTTTAATTCCAAGTATTATATGCTTTGTTATAGCAATGTTATTAAATTCAAAAACAAAAAAATAAAATCATTCTAGGTTAATTATGATTCTTATACTATGAAAACAAAATAAAAACATATTTATATAAATACCGTATTATTTAGTGATGAATTTCACGGTATTTTTTAGTGTGCAATTTAAATATATTAGGAAATTGTATTAATATGCTAATTGGAATGGCCATTTATATAAGTGGGTGTTCTTATTTTTCAGATAAATCAATTTTGAAAGGTTATATAGATAAGGAGGAATATTTTGCTAAAGACGGATTCCAAGATTACACGGACTATTATAATTATTATTATGAGGAATCTAATAATTTATTTCTCGAAGGAAAGTAATATTTATTCAGTAGTCACAAAGGATAATATAGAAAATATCCGTTCATATTTTACTAGCTTTGGATCTTGGATGGATTCTTCTAATAGAACTGATGAATATGAATTTGATGACCCTTGCATTTCAGAAGGCGATTATATTTATATTAAAATAAAAGAAGGGCAATCAATCGGAAATTCAAAGTATACAAAGTTTGATAATTATACTATTTATTTTTATGAGACTGAGTCAGCCATACTATTTTATATTCACTCTAATATTTGATATAGAAATTATAATTTGTCTATTAGTTATTATGAAGAATTTTAAATTAAATATATTATCAACATTATTTTAAAATAAAGCCTTAATTTGTGCCCTACTTTAATTAAGTATTAATTATTGATTTAAATTATATAATCAGCATTACTTCAAAAATATGGTATTTATATGTGAATATAATGTATAATAAAAATAAGAATTATTATGAAATAGTAATATAATGTTTATTTTGTAGATAATTATGAAGGAGGGGTTAATATTCAAAAGTGTATTAAATGTAGGGAAAGGTTTTCATATATGGAATTATTATTTTCTATATGGTCTTTTTCTAGGGATTGGCAAATAAAATGTAAAAATTGTAATGCTACATTAAAAATTAATAATATATCTAGACCAATTATATCAACATTAATAACACTACCAATATTATTTCAAAAATATTTATTTAACTTTGGCTATAATGCTATAGTGTTATACTTAATATACTTATTATTTGTTATTGTATTAAGTCCATTAATAGTAAGATATAAATTAATATAATAATTAACACTTTTAAACTATTAGAAACTAAAGTCCAGTGCTTTCAAATCACCGGACTTTTAAATTTTAAATATATTATCAACATTATTTTAAAACAGAGCTTTAATTTTAAATGTTAACTAAAAATTGTGAACTGTGAACTGTGCCTTGTGAACTATGAAATACCTGTTCCTTGACACTTGTTACTTGTTTAATATTTTGTTTCCTTCAAATTTCAAAGTGTTGTATAATGATGGCTCTGTATATAAAGTGTAATTAGTGTGATATATAACCATACCAGGTTTTGAACCATTAGGTTTTTTTAAGTTTTTTACTTTAGTATAATCCACCGGAACTTTTGTAGAATTTTTAGCCTTACTATAGTAAGACGCAAGTATGCCGGCTTCTTCTAAAGCTATATCAGATGGATTATCACTACAAAGTATAACATGTGAGCCAGGTATATTCTTTGTATGAAGCCACATATGATTTTTATTTGCAAATTTTAATGTTAAGTAGTCATTTTGAATATTATTTTTACCAATATAAATATCAATCCCATCAGAAGAGATTATATGCATGGGCTTAGAAGATTTATCTTTTTTATTATTTTTACCAGTATTTTTAAATCTTAAATACCCAGTTTCGATTAATTCCTTTTTTATATCATCTATTTCAATATAGCTTTCACAATTTAATATATTAGTCATAACGGAATTCAAGTATTGAAGTTCTTCTTCATTTTTTTCTAATTGTGCTAATGCAGATTCTTCAGATTTTTTTAATTTATTATACTTTTTATAAAAAGATTGTATATTTTCAGATGGTGTCTTATTTTCATCTAGTTTTATAGTTAAATACTCCTCTTTATCGCTATAAAAATTTAACAATGATATTTCTTTTAATCCTTTTTTTATCATATATATATAAGAAGTTAATAAATCACCATTAATTCTATATTTTTCTTTTTCATCACATTCTTTAAGAATATTCTTTAATTTTTTAGATTTATTATTACATCTATCTATATTAGTTGAAATTAATTTTTGTAAATCTGTAGATCTATTTAAAAGTCTATCCTGCTTATCTTTAACAGTAAAAAATTCATCAAGTAGTTCACTTGGATTTTCAAAAGATATTGAGGAATAGATGTTTTCAAGATTACTTAATTTAATACAATGAAAATCTTTAAAAACTTCATTATCTTTATATATTCTATATTCAAACTTATTTTCTACATTTTTCATAAAATTTTTAAAGAAATTAAAAATATTTTCTATATTTATGGTATTATTATCTTGTAAGAAATTTTCATATATACACTTTGATAAGGATTTACTTATACCAGTAAATATATTTGAAAATATTCGTTCATCTATATTAACATCATTATTATTTAAATATGATTCAATATCATTTATTGAAAAATCAAAAGGATTTACTTTGTTAGAGGCTGGAGGATATACATAATTTACACCTGGATATAAAACTCTATAAGTATTTATATCAGAGGAGATATGCTTAATACATTCCATAACTTTATTATCTCTTTCTCTAACAAGAGTTATATTACTATGTCTTCCCATAATTTCAATTATCAATATATATTTACTATCAAAGCCTAATTCATCTGTAGATTCAATGTGCAGCTGAATAATTCTATCACCATTTAATTGAGTTATATTTGTAATTTTACCACCAATTAAATATTTTCTCATAACCATAGTAAACATTGGTGCTTGCAAAGGGTTAGGTTTATTTATATTAGTTAAATGTATTCTAGGAAATTTTGAAGAAGCTGAAATTAATAATTTAAGATTTTGTCTATCTTTTCTTAATGTTAAAATTATTTCATCTTTTTCAGGTTGATTAATTTTATCTATTTTACAATTTAATATTGATTTTTTTAAATCATATAATAAACTATATAAGTAGATACCATCAAAAGCCATAAATATCATCCTTTCTTTGGTAATAAGATAAAGATAGTATAACATTTAATTAGTAATTTTATCAATGGGGCATATGCAGTTAATACAAGGGGGAGTTTTGATGAATTTTATAAAAATGCAGGGGTTAGGAAATGATTTTATCTTTATAATAGATAATAAAAATGAATTTATTGATAATGAAATAGAGATTGCAAAGAAGGTATGCGATAGAAGGTTTGGAATAGGGGCAGACGGATTAGTTATAATAAGAAAATCTAATATTGCAGATGCAAAGATGGTAATAATAAATAGTGATGGATCACGTGCAAATATGTGTGGAAATGCAATTAGATGTTTTGCAAAATATTTATATGAAATTAATTCAATAGATAAAAGTATAATAAGTATTGAAACAGGAGATGGAATAAAAAATGTAGAACTTAAAACAAATAATAATAAAGTTGAATTAATAAAAGTAAATATGGGAAAGGCAAGTTTTAGCGGAGAAGATATTCCTTTAAGAAACAAAAAAGACTTAATAAATGAAGAAGTAAAAATAGGGGAAAAAACATATAAATTAACAACACTGTTAATGGGTGTGCCACACACTATTCTAATTAATAATAATGATGAATATATGATAGAAGAAGGGAAAATTATAGAAAAATATAATTTGTTTATTGATGGTACAAATGTTAATTTTATTAAGATAATTGATAAACAAAATATAGAAGTAAGGACTTGGGAAAGAGGCGCTGGAGCAACTTTAGCTTGTGGAACTGGATGTTGTGCATCAGTAGCAGCATTAAAAAAATTAGGATTATGTGATGATAAAGTTAAAGTAAAAACATTAGGTGGAAGTTTAGAAGTTGAAGTTGTAAATGACGAAGTATATATGATAGGGGCTGCAGATTTTATTTGCAAAGGTGAACTATATTAATTAAAAGAGGTAAAATATGAATACAAAGAAAATAAGGAGAATTTTCCTTGTTAACTTTATTTTAATAATAGCTATATTATTATATGGCTGTAAAAAAGATTCTGAAATAGAGGAAAATAAAATCAATATTTTAAATGGAGCAATAGCTATAGAAGATTCAGGACAATATAAAATTTACAATTTAATAAATAATAAATATGAAAAAGTAGATACAGAATATATAATTACGTCCTATGACTTAAAAAGCGGAAGTTTTATTTATAGTGAAAATGGAGAATATAAAATAAAACATTCAGGAAAAGAAGAGTTAATAGAAGACAATAAAACGGTTATTTCACCTAAATTATCTGAAAATGGTAAATATGTAGCATATTTCACAAAAGAAGTATACCTAAATTTGAAATTAAAAGATTTAGTAAATAATGAAGAGGTATCAATAAATAGTAATGTAGCTATTTCAGGAAGTCTAATGGATTGGTTAGACGAAAAAAATTTAGTTTATTATGGTGTAGATAATAATAAAAATAATGGGCTATTCATTTATAATATTGAAGAAAAACAGGAGAAACTTTTATATAAAATAGATTTAGGGTATGTAGAATTTTTAAAGGGATTAGATAATGGAGTAGTATTTTTACAAGAGAAGGAAGGCAAACAAAAAATATTTAAAATTATAGATTCAAGTGGAAAAGCTATAGATATAATTGAAAATGTTATGGATGTTAGTGATGTTGAAGTCACATCTCAAGGTATATTTATATTAGGAAAATTACAGGATAATAATTATTCATTATATAAAATTAATGATGGGAAAGCTAAAAGATTAGTTTATGATTTCCCTAAATTAATAAATTTAGATAAAGGCCTTTCGAAAGATAAAAATGGAAATATAATTTTTATTGGAGGAGACATCCCTAATCAAGAAAAGATTTATGTTTGTGAAGATGATACTATAAGCACAATACACGAGAGTTCTGGATCATATAACTTTATTGATTGTAACTAGAAAGATTTATAAGTAAAATTATAAATCTTTCTTTTTTTATACTTATAAAAATGTATATTTTTGCTAAAAATGGATATTAATTTAGATGGTGATTTAATATGAACATTTTTAATTTTGAAATGGATGAAATAAATATAGAAACAGCTAGAAAATTAAATAAATATAAAGCTATAGAAAATAAATCTTTACCTATAAATATTAAAGAAGATTTTATAATAGTATTATCTTCAGAGGATGTTTTGGAAAATAAAGAGGAAGTAGAGTTTTTATTTAATAAAAAAATAAAAATAATAAAAGAGAGTAAAGAATTTATTTTAGATTTAATAGAAAAAATCTTTTTAGGGGAACGAGAAGAGCTTTTTGAAATTATATTAGCTAAAGCCATAAGTTTAAATGCATCAGATATTCACTTTGAGCCACAAGAAGAGGATATTTTTATTAGATTTAGAGTTGATGGAGTTTTAATAGATTTTACAAAGATAAAAAATAATGAATATCAGAAGTTATTATCTAAAATAAAGCTTAATGGAAATATGGATATAACTGAAAGAAGAAGACCTCAAGATGGAAAAACTCTAATTAATATTAAAAATAAAAGTTATGATTTAAGATTATCCACCATCCCCATAATTTATGGAGAAAAATTAGTAATAAGAATTTTATATGGAGAAGTATTTAATTATGATATAAATAGTTTAAATATGAATGAAAATCAATTAAGAAAATTGAAAAAAATAATGTCTTTAAAACATGGGTTAGTTATTATAAATGGGCCAACAGGAAGTGGAAAATCAAGTACATTATATTGTATTTTAAAAGAAATAAATAAAAAAGATATAAATATAACTACTTTAGAGGATCCAATAGAAGTAATGATTAAAGGAATAAATCAAGTTAGTTTAAATAGAAAAGCCAACATAACATTTGCTACTGGTCTTAGGAGTATTTTAAGACAAGACCCGGATGTCCTTATGATAGGAGAGATAAGGGATGAAGAAACAGCTAATATGGCTGTAACAGCATCTTTAACAGGACATAAAGTTTATTCAACAATTCACACTAAAACACCACAAGAAGTATATTTTAGATTAGAAGATATGGGAGTTAAATCTTATTTAATTAAAGATTCTTTAATAGGAATAATATCACAAAGATTGATAAGAGTACTTTGTGACAATTGTAAAAAGGAAGAAAAGCAAGTTCTTTTTAAGGGAAAGGAAATAGTACTCTATAAGAATATAGGATGCAGTAAGTGCAATTATACTGGATATAGAGGAAGAGCTGTTGTTAGCTCAGTAGTTAGTATTGATAGAGAAATAAAAAGGAAAATTACAAATATTTTCCAGGAAATAAAAGAATTAAGTAATGAAGAAATGATAGATAATCTAAATGAATTATTAATTGCTGCTAGAATATCATCTTCAGATTATAATAATTTTTTAATAGAAGAAGGATTTGATTATGAAGAAAATAAAATTATCTTGGAATAAAGCAGATTATAATAGTTTAGGATTATTATCAGGTAATATGTCCATATTGCACAAAGAAGGAATTTCACTTTTAATTATGATGGATTTACTATTAGAATTACCAATGAGAAAAACATATAAGGAAAGTATAAAGATAATAAAAACATCTATTATTGAAGGAAAATCTTTAAAAGATAGTTTTAATGAATTTAGTGATTTATATCCAGAATTTTTTGTTGGAATGATTTCTATGGGAGAAAAAAGTGGGAATCTAGCAACAGTTTTAAAAGGTGTAGAAGATCATTATAATAAAATGAATTTTATTAAAAGCACTATTAAAAATGTTTTGTCTTATCCAATATTAATATTTTTATCTATTATAATGCTATTAATATTTATTACATTTATAACTATACCAAACTTATATGATTTTTACATTAATTTAGGTATTGAAGTTCCGTTTATATGTAAGTTTTTATATAACTTTGTAAATTATATAAAAAAAGATTTTATTTCCTTTCAAATTTATTTTATTTCATGGGGTATTTTAATTCCATTTATAGTTTATAAAGCTTATATTAAAAGGCATTTAATAAATTTATTGAATAAAATACCAATTATAAAGGAATTTAACGAATTTATTTTTATATCTCTATTATCAATAATAGTTAAAAGTGGAGTTAATTTATCCAATGGTTTAATGTATTCTGCAACGAGTTTTAAAAACTCATCTTTAAAGGAGAGATTCTTACTTCTAAATTCAAGTATATTAAAGGGGAAAAGTATATCAGAAAGTTTAAAAGATTATGGAGATTATTGTAAATATACTACAGCCATTATAAAACTTGGAGAAGAAGGCGGTTCTATGGATGAAAGATTAAATTCACTATCTAACTATCTTGAGAAAAAACTATTATCAGATATAAATAGATATATGTCTATTTTACAACCAGCATCAGTTTTTATAATGGGAATCTTTGTAGTAATATTTTTAGTTGTGTTTATAGTACCATTATTTGGTTCATTATTAGATGGAGGCTTTCAATGATGAAAAAGGCATATACCCTTATAGAGCTTATTGTGGTGCTTTCTATATTAGTTATATTTTCTACAGTAACAATTGGTGGAATAAAATATTTCAAAGATAAAAGTGAAGATTTAAATTTTGAAAACTATGTATATGAAGTAAAGTCATTATTAAGTTTTGCAAAAAGTTATTGCAGAAAGAATAAAGTAATAGGAAATATAATTATAAGCAGCGATAGAAAAAGTATTATATTTGATGTAACCGATAAAACATATAAATTAAATAAAAGAGTAGATTTGGATAATAGTACAGAGATAGGAAGTAATTTTAAACTAGGGAATAATAAAATTAATGATGAAGGGTTTATAAAAGAAGCGGGAACAATAACCTTATCTAATAAAAATAGTAAATTTGTAAAAATAACAATATCTGTAGGAAATGATATTATACGAGTAAGTGAAAATGATGATAATGAAGGGGATATGATAGAGTGAAAAAAGGAAGTACTTTAGTTGAAAGTATAGTTGCTCTCGCAATCTTATTAATAGCAACAACAATATCACTTAATATTGGAATTGTTGCAGCTAACTCCAAAAAAATAAGAGATAAAAAGAATGAAGCAAATAGGATTGCATATGCAATAGAAAATGAAATTAAATACAATACTACTTTTGAAAATTTAACTAAATCCTTTAAAGACAATAAATTATCTTATATATATTCAGATGATACATTAGAAAACTTAGTAAATACATCAGTATTAAATTTAGAGGTTGGAGATGGAATTGAAATAGAAAAGGTTAAAGAAATTCTGGCATCAGAAGATGAAAATAGACCTGTAATAGAATTGAAGGTCAAGATTAAAGATGATGATGGAGGAATTCTGTGTGAAAGAAAATTTCTTAAATCTTATTGGATGGAAAAATAAAAAAAGAAGAAAGAGATGTTTTACTTTAATTGAAATAATATTAGCTATGTTTATTGAATTAATTTTGATTAGTCTTTCCTTTAAAATTGGATTAATTTCTTATAAAAGTTACAAAAGCTTAATTGAGTCTGCTAAAGCTCAAGATTCATTTGATGATGCTTTGCTTAATATAGATAGATTATTAAAAACACAAATGATTAAAAGTATTGAAATAGAAGAAAAAGGATTGAGTAATAACGGAAAGATAACAATAAAATACAAAGTTGACCATAATACAAATGAAATAAAAGAAAAAAGGATTTTTTTAGATAATACAAATCAAAAGATAGTTTTAGAGACATATAAAGAGGGAAAAAGAAAAGGTGTTAATGTAATTATGAGAGAAGTTTCAGATTTTGCTATCATAAAGAAAGAAAAACTATATTACTTGAAAATAAAAAACAATAAGGGGGAAGAAAGAGTACTATGTTTATAAAAACTAAGAAAAAAGCATATGCTTTTCTTGAGAGTTTAATAATATTTATGTTTGTTCTTGTAATGGCGAATTTATCTATAAAGGTGATATCTAAAAATTATTTAAAATCTCAAAATTTTTCAACTTATGAAGATTTAAAAAGTTTAGAAGCAGAAGAAGAAAAAGTTCTAGAAATAATTAATATTAAATGTCAAGATGAAAGCATAAATAAAGAATTACTTGTAGAGGCAGTGAAAAATGAAAAGAATATAAGATATCCAGAATTAAAGAATATTGAATTTACTTATGAAAATAGTGGATATTTTATAAAAAGAAAGAAAAGTAACTCTACTATGTATATTGAACTTATAGAAAAAAAGGTTGAAGATAAAAATATATTTATGCCAGCATATTATAAAACAAAATATATAATTAATTAGGAGTTAAAATGATAAGTTCAATAGGAGTATATGAAAATAAATATTTATATAAAAATAAAGAATATGATAAGTTTAATGTAAAACTATTAGTAGAAGAGTTAAGCAAAAAGAGAAGAATTATTATCTTATCTCAAGCTATATTTATAAAAAAATATAGGATATATAATAAAAGAATAAATATAGAGAAATTTATAGAGAAAAAAATAATAGAAGATTTCTCGGATAAAACCAATTTATTATTTCACTATGAATTTATAAAAGAATCTAAATATATATACATATATTCTATTAGATATGATAATATAATGAAATTATGTGAAGATTGTAGTTATCTTGAAATAAATCCTATTCAATTTTTAATACAAAAATATATCTTAAAAAATATAAAAAAAAGTAAATTTTCTATAATAATGTGCAAAATAAATGATTTATTTCATTTAATAAATATGGAAGCGGGTGCAATAGAAAATTCAATTGTTACTAAAAATATTTCAGATATAGATTTGTTTTTAAAGAATTATAAAGATGATAACAAAATGCTAATAATTGATAAAAATATAAAAGATATTACTATAGATACTTATGATTATATTATTGATATAGGAGAAAAATTCTATGAAGAAATATTTAAAAAATAAAAATTTTATACCGAAGGATTTTATTGAAAGATTAAATGATAATTCAGAAAAGAAAAATAATAAACTTATAACGTTATTGATAGTACTTAATATAATGTTTTTTCCGACAACCTTTAACAAAGTTATAATTAATAAGAAAGAAATCAATGAAGAAAAACTTAAAGTAGAAAAAGACTCAAATTTAGAAAAAGATATAAAAAGGGAAAACTTAAAGTATTGGGTAAATTCTATTAATTCAAACATAATAAATATGAAGATTCAAAATAGTAGTGGAATTATAAAGATAAAAGGAGAAGAAGAAGTATTCAAAATAGAAGCAGAAGAGGAGTTTAAGATTAAATCAATAATAAAAGAGGAAAATAACTCATTTATATTAGAGGTGAGCTTATGAAGAAAGTAAAAATAATATACTTATTAGTTATTTTTATAACAATCCTTCAACTTTTATTAGCAGCTATTAATAATAAAGAAGAAGTTAATAACTCTATTGAATGTATAACAGAAGTAAAAAATGCTAAATATATAAAGGACATAGAAAATGAATTTAAAAATATAAATAATTTAACAATATTGAGTTATAATAAAATTAATGAAACAAATTGGGTAATTAAATGTGTTTTAAAGGGCAGTAAGGATCTAGTAATGAATGATTTAGAAAAAATAAATGGATACTATGTTAATGAGTATAATTTAAGTTATGATAAAGAAAATATTTTGTTAGAGTTGGAATTAATAAGTAAATAATGACAATATTTCTTTTTAGTTCGTATAAGTAATTGCATTTATTTATGAATTTTGATAAAATATTTTTGTTATGTCATAAACATTGTTGAAGTTATGACGAATTAGATAACAAAAGGTTATGCTAAATATGGAATAAAGTTTTTGGAGGTATATTTAATGATATCAGCAGGAGATTTAAGAAAAGGTGCTACTTTCGAGTATGAAGGACAAGTTTATACAGTAATAGACTTCTTACATGTTAAACCAGGTAAAGGTGCAGCTTTTGTAAGAACAAAATTAAGAAATGTTATTTCTGGGGGAGTTACTGATACTACATTTAACCCAACTGCTAAATTACAAGAAGCAGTAATTGAAAGAAAAGAAATGCAATATCTTTATTCAGATGGAGAATTATACTACTTCATGGATCAAGAAACTTTTGAACAAATTCCACTAAACTACGAAAAGGTAGAAGATGCTATAAAGTTCATAAAGGAAAATATGTTTGCTATAATTAAGTTCTATAAAGGAGAAGCTTTCTCAGTAGAAGCTCCAAACTTTGTTGAATTATTAATAACTCAAGCAGATCCAGGAATAAAAGGTAATACAGCAACAAATGCATTAAAGCCTGCTACATTAGAGACAGGTGCAGTTGTTAATGTACCTATGTTTGTTAATGAAGGAGATGTAATAAGAGTAGACACTAGAACTGGTGAATACATGGAAAGAGTATAGTATAGTGATAAGGGGATGTCTGCGACATCCCCTTAATTTAGAATATAAATAAAAGAATAAAATTTTTTATAGATATTATCCAATTTTAGGGTATAATTTGAATAGATAGTATTTCTGTTTAAAAGGAAGTGAAGATATGAGTAATATAAAAAATAAAATAGAAAAAATAAGAATGAACATTCATAGTATTAATGATGATAAATATAGTAATATCTTCAGCAATATTTTGTCGGTTTTAGATGATATGTCAAATGAAATTGATAATATGAGGGAGAGACAGGATTATTTAGAAGAAAGTGTTCAATATATGGATGAGGATATTACTGGGTTACAAGATGAGTTATTTGAGGAAGTTTCTATAGAAGATCTTATAGAAATAGAAGATGAATACATAGAAGTAAATTGTAAAAATTGTAATAAACCTATTTTTGTTGAAAAGGAATCTATAAATAATAATAAAGTAATACCATGTCCTTTTTGTAATAAAGAAGCAATGTAATTTAATAAATAACTTTAATACCTGCCAATTTTTTAATTGGCAGGTATTTTATTTTAGCTTAAATTTTTTTAGGTTAAATAAAAATATTTTACATATTTAATTATAAGTATGAATATTATTTGATAGAAAGAAATAAGTTTAAATATAACACTACAAAAGGAAGTGATAAAGTGAGGTATGAGGAAGAAATTTTAAAGGTACTACCTTTAAAAATAAGCAATGAAGTTAAAGAAATACTTTTAAAGGAACCTGTTCAAGAAATAAGAATAAAAGTTAATAAATCCATAATGATTAATACAGCACATAAAGAAATAATATTAAAATATGTTACTACAATTGAGGACATAAAGCAGATATTGGTAAAGGTATCTAATTATTCATTATATGCATATGAAGAGGAGATAAAACAAGGTTATATAACCATAAGGGGTGGACATAGAATTGGTATAGCAGGAGAATGTGTTTTAGTAAATGGAGAAGTTAGAACTATAAGAAATATCTCCTCTTTAAACATAAGAATATGTAGAGAAGTAATTGGATGTTCTAATGAAATTATGAAATACATAACTAAAGAAGATAGAGTGTTTAACACTTTAATAGTATCTCCTCCTAAATGTGGTAAAACAACAATTCTAAGAGACATAGCAAGAAATATTTCGTCAGGAATGCCACTTATAGATTTAAAGGGGAAAAAGGTATCTATCATAGATGAAAGAAGTGAAATAGCGGCTTGCTTTAATGGTGTGGCTCAATTGGATGTTGGGATAAGAAGTGATATTTTAGATAATTGTTTGAAAAAAGAAGGAATGATTATGGCCATTAGAAGCCTATCTCCAGATATACTTATTTGTGATGAAATTGGTACTGATGGAGACGTTGAAGCATTGCATATGGCTTTTAATTCAGGAGTAAATATTATAGTAACAATACATGGTTATAGTATAGAGGATGTTTATAAGAGAAAAGTATTTAAGGATTTATTAGAAAACTCTATTTTAGATAGAATAGTTGTATTAAGTAATAGAAAGGGTGCAGGAACAATAGAACAAATATATTCAATAGGAACGGAGGGGGAGTTTAAGTGCTTAAGATAACAGCAGTTATTATTATTTTTCTATCTTGTACTTATATAGGATTTTATTATGGTGAAAGCTTTAAAAAGAGAAGTAGGCAACTTAACTCAATACTGAAATCAGTATTATTTTTAAATAATGAAGTAATGTATACTAATACACCTCTGCCAGAGGCTTTAAAATATATTTCATTAAAGGTAGAATCACCTGTTAATTATGTTTTATCTAATGTTTCAGACAAACTTTTAAAAAGTGAAAGTACAAGCGTATATGAGGCTTTTGAAAAAGAATATAAGAAAAACAAATCAGAATTCTATTTGCAGGATGAAGATAAGAGGATAGTTAAAGATTTTTTAAGATCTCTTGGAGAATCTGGAGTATATGGACAAGATAAACTATTTAATTTGACAATAGAAAATATGAAATTAAATTGTAAATCTGCTGAAGAATTGGCAAAAAAGAATATAAAAATGTATAGAGTACTAGGAATATGTATAGGTGCGATGATATCAATTTTTTTAATTTAATAGGAGGGTAATAAATGCTAGATGTAAGTATTATATTTAAAATAGGGGCTATGGGGGTACTAATTATAGTTATTGATAAGGTTTTAAAGGCAAGCGGTAAGGATGATATTGCTGTAATAACCAATATTGCAGGAATAGTAATTATATTAATTACTGTAATAGGACTAATAAGTAATCTATTTAATACAATAAGAACCATGTTTATGCTATAGGTGTTATTATGGAGATTATTAAGATTGTTGCCTTTGCTTTTGCAGCATTATTTATATTTCTAGTTTTTAAAGATAGAAGAAGTGATATATCAATACTAATATCATTATCGGCAGGTGTAATAATTTTCTTATTCATCATTACACAACTTAATGATGTAATTTACTTTATAAAAGATATAGCTAATAAAGCTAATATTGATATGGTATATATAGGGGTTGTTTTAAAAATATTAGCCATAGCGTATTTAGCTACTTTTTGTAGTGAAATATGTAAAGATGCAGGTGCTTCTAGTATAGCAAGTAAGGTTGACTTTTCCGCAAAAATATTAATATTAACATTAGCAATACCAATACTTATGGCTGTACTTCAATCAATTTTACAAATATTGTAGGTGTTTTTATGATAAAAAGTATGTTTACAAATAGAGTTATATTAGTAATAAGTATAATTATCATAACTTTTATAATTCTTCCAGGTAAAAGTGTTTTAGCTAATGAAGATAATACAAACAACATAGAGATTAATACTGAAAAAAATATAGAGGAATTTAAATTAGAAAATGAAGAAATAGATGGTAAGTTAAATTCACTATATAACTATATAAATAATATGAAGTCTGATATTGAAATAATGAATGATTTGGATCCAGTTGAATATATAAAAGGCTATATTAAAAATGGAGAAGGAAATTTATCCTTTAAAACCATTAGTAATGCAGTTGTAAGCTTTCTATTTAAAGAAGTAAAAACAGTTTTAGCATTATCAGTAAGCATAATAGTAATTGCAATAATATGTGCACTACTTAAAAATTTACAAGCTGCTTTTTCAAGTGAAGGGATATCAAACATAGCATTTTTTGCATGCTATGCATTGTTAATAGTGATTTTATCAAAAAGCTTTATAGTTTCTATAAATATAGCTGTTGGTGTAATAAAAGATTTATCTGATTTTATGTCGGCTATTTTACCCGTATTGGTTATGATGATTGGTACAATAGGTGGATTTACACAAGCCGCAACTATGGATCCTATAGTTATTGGAGCTACACTTATTATTCCAAGAATTTATACAACTGTAATTATACCTTTAATACTTGTAACCTTTGTATTAGAGTTTGCAAATAATATTTCAACTGAAAATAAAATAAGTAATTTGTGTAAACTTACTAAGCAAATAACAATATGGTTTCAAGGAATAATATTAACGATATTTATAGGATTATTAACAGTAAGGGGAATAACTTCATCAACAATAGATGCAGTTACGCTAAAAACAGCAAAGTTTGCAATAGATAATTTTATTCCAATAGTTGGAAAAGCTTTTTCAGATGCAATAGCATCAGTTGCAGGATATTCATTAATAATAAAAAATGCTATAAGCTCTGTTGGGTTAATCATAATAATACTTATGATGTTGTATCCAATAATTAAAATAATCTTGATTTCATTTGTGTATAAAATAACTGCAGCCATAATAGAACCAATAAGTGATAAAAGAATTACAAATTCAATAGCAGCAGCTGGGGACTCATTAATACTAATACTATCATGCGTATTGTCTGTAAGTTTAATGTTCTTTGTACTACTTGCAATCATGGCATCGGCAGGGAAATTTGTTATAGGAGGGTAAAGAGAACAATGGAGGAATTAAAGGAATTTGTTATAACCCTAGTTACAATGCTTATATTGATGACTGCAGTAGAATTAATAGCGCCAGATAATAACATGAAAAAGTACTTAAAATTTGTTTTAGGGTTAATATTTATAGCAATTATGTTATCTCCTATAATTTCTGTCTTTACAAAGGGTGAAGAAAACATTTCAATACAGATACAAAAGTATATAGATCTAAGCGAAAATCAAAGTATTGAAGTTAATAAGGAATATAACAATAATAGCCAAAATACATTTAAGAAAAATTTAGAAGAAAATTGTAATAGAATTTTAAAAGAAAAATTTGATAATAATGAATTTTCAAGTGAAATAGATTGTGACGTTGATATGGATAACATTAAATACTCCATTAATACAGTTAAAGTTGGAGTTAAAAATAAAGATGTATCAAAAATACAAAAGATAATTATAAATACAAAAGAAGATAGCCAAAGCGTGTACTCCCAAGAAGATAAAGTAGAAAAAGAAGATGAAATAGTGAGTTACTTATCAGAAACACTAAATGTTTCAAAAGACAAGATAAAAGTTTATAAAGTAAATTGATAGGAGTGAGAAAATGGGGAAAGGTGATTGGAAAAAAGAGCTATCTACTATTATAAATGATAAAAAGTTTTTAAATGCAGTATGTATTGCATTAGTTTTAGCTTTTGTTTTATTAGCTATTAGTTTTTTAACTAATGCAAGAAAAAAAGAAGACAAACCAACAAATGGTAGTAGTATTACAAAAAACTCATCAGATTTACAAGAACAAGTTGAAGAAACTATGAGTAATTTTGAAGCACAGGAAAAAAAGGAATTAAAAGATCTTTTAAGTAAAATTGAAAACGTAGGAGAAGTTGATGTTAAAATTCATTTTAAAAGTGGAGAAGTAAAGATTCCTGCAACAGAAGAAACAACCCAAGAGGCGACGACAGAAGAAACTGATAATCAAGGTGGAAAGAGAAAAAATACTAATCAAACTGATGGAACTAAAGTTGTTATGTCTGTAGATAATGGAAAGAATGAACCATATATTCTGCAAATAAATAAACCAGAGATAAGTGGAGTTATGGTAGTAGCAGAGGGTGCAAGTAGTGCAAAGGTTAAATACGATATACAAGTAGCTGTATCTGGATTATACGGTATTTCAATAGATAAGGTTAATGTATATCCTATGAAAAATTAGCATATAATTAAAATGAAAAATAGATGGGGGGAACCAAAAATGACAAGAAAACAATTTGGAATTATTTTCACGCTAATGGCTCTTATAGTATGTGTAGGAGTTATAGCAGCAAGACTAAACAAGACAGGACTAAATGATCCAACAGACTTTAGCCAAGTAATATCACAAGGAACAGAGGAAAATAAGGATAATGAAAAGAAAGATGATAAGGAAACATTAGGAACACAAGATTATTTTTATAGTTTAAGAAGCGAAAAAGAACAAAAGGATGCAGCAACACTTCAACAATTAACATCAATGAAAGACGATGAAAATGTATCACAAGAGCAAAAAGATATCGCTAATAACGAATATATAGAAAAAACTATGCTTATAGATCAAGAAGGAAGAATAGAAGTAAATGTTAAAAACCAAGGTTTTGAAGATGTACTATGCTCCATAGAAGGAAATAAGGTTAGAGTAGTTGTTAAAGCTGAAGAAATAACAGATGCTGACAGTTCAGCAATTCAAGAAATAGCAGAAAATGTTTCAGGAATAAGTGATGTTATAATAGAGTCAAAGAAATAATTCGTTGTAATATAATTATTGGTTTGATATAATGAACATAAGAAAAAAAGAGTTTTGTCATCAAAACCTTTAGGAGGTAAATATATGGAAAATAAAAATTATGATGATAATTTAGGAATAGTAAAAATTTCTGATGAAGTTGTTAGTGTAATAGCTGGAATTGCAGCAGAAGAAATTAAAGGCGTAGAAGACTTACAACAATTAGGCGGTAACAACATATCACAATTATTAAAAGGTAAGAAGAATATAGGAAAAAATGTTAAAGTAACATTAAATGAAAATAGTGCTGTAATAGACCTAAATTTAGCGGTAGAGTATGGCATAAAAATACCTGAAGTAGTAAATGCTGTTCAAGAAAATGTTAAAAGAACAGTAGAAACAATGACTGGATTAAACGTTGATTCAGTAAACGTAAATGTTCAAAGCATTTATATACCAAAAACTGAAAAAGAAGAAAGTAAGGAAAATTAATTTCACCCTCTGATTTTTCAGAGGGTGTTTTCCTTGTGCTTTAAATAAATTTGTTGTAGTATATTTATGATTAGAAAGTTATAGAAAGTTAATAATAATAGTATGCAGATACTAAGGAGGATAAAATGAATAGAAAGAAATCTAGAGAAATAGCAATGGAATTGCTTTTTGGAATGACTTTAAGCAAGAATACATTAGAGGAAACCATTGAAACATTTATAGAAGATTATGAAATGAATTTAAAGACTATAGATTTAGAGTACATAAAAGAAATCTTGGCTAAGGTTGAAGAAAATATAAATGAAATAGACAAAAAAATTGAAGGCTCATTAATTAACTGGAAGTTAGATAGAATATCAAAGGTTAATATATCAATACTTCGATTAGCTATTGCAGAAATGATGTATTTAGAAGATGTTCCAGAAAAGGTTGCTATAAACGAAGCAATTGAGATAACAAAAAAATATTCAGATGAGAAAAGTGTTTCATTTATAAATGGAGTTTTAGATAGAGCTTTTAAAGAGTTATAAAAAAGAATCTGTTAAGCTGTTATGA
>NZ_LBMX01000052.1:0-26316 GCF_001010885.1 Clostridium sp. C8
TCATATAACTTAACAGATCGATAAAAAATAATGGGGGAATTTTTTATGGGGAAAATTATAAATGGTAAAGAAATAGCAAACGATATAAAAGAAGAAATAAAGGAATACATATTAAAAAGAAAAGAAAAAGGATTTAGAGCTCCTAAGATAGTATCTATTTTAGTAGGTAGTGATGGAGGGTCTGTATATTACATAAATAATCAAGAAAAGGTTGCGCTTTCCTTAGGATGTAGTTTTGAAAAATTGTTACTAAATGAAGAGATATCAGAAGCGGATTTGATTAAAGAAATAGAATTACTAAATGATAATAAAGATGTGGACGGAATAATATTACAATTACCTCTTCCAAAATCATTTAATGAAAAGAAAATAATTAATATAATTTCCCCAAAAAAAGATATAGATTGTTTAACATATATTAATCAAGGAAAATTATACTGTGGTGAAAAGACATTTATACCTTGTACACCTAATTCTATTATAAATATTTTAGAAAGATCTAATATAGAGTTAGAAGGAAAAAATGTTGTAGTTATAGGAAGAAGCAATATTGTAGGAAAACCTGTATCACAATTATTATTAAATAAAAATTCTACTGTGACCATTTGCCACTCAAAAACAAGAAACTTAAAAGAAATTTGTAAATCAGCGGATATAATAGTTGTTGCAATAGGAAAACCTAAATTTTTAAATGGAGAATACGTAAATAGTAATTCAATAATAATAGATGTAGGAACTTCAGCTGTAAATGGTAAAATTACAGGAGATGCTGATTTTGATAAAATTTCTGATATAGTCAAAATGATAACGCCAGTTCCAGGTGGTGTTGGAGCTTTAACAACAACATTGCTTATTAAAAACACATGTGAGGCATTAGAAAATAATGAAAATTAAAACATTAACAGTTAGTGAACTTAACAGCTACATAAAAAAAACATTAGACAATGATTTTATATTAAATAATCTTTTAGTAAGAGGAGAAATATCTAACTTAAAGTATCATAGTAGTGGACATATATATTTTTCTTTAAAAGATTTAACAAGTAAAATTAATTGTGTAATGTTTAAGAGTAATAGTATAAGTTTAGATTTTAAATTGCAAGAGGGAATGGAAGTTATAGCTAATGCAAGATGTTCTATCTATTCAGAAACAGGTTCTTTGCAATTATATATAGAAAAATTACAAAAAGAAGGTATTGGTGAACTTCATATAAAGTTTGAAAAATTAAAAAAACAGCTGCAAAAAGAAGGCTACTTTGATGAAATTCATAAGAAAGCTATACCTAAAATGCCAAGAAGAATAGGTGTAGTTACATCAGAAACTGGAGCTGTAATAAGAGATATAATTAATGTTTCAAGAAGAAGAAGCAGCTTTGTTGATATTGTATTATATCCAGCTTTGGTTCAAGGAGAAAAGGCATATAAAACAATAATAGATGGAATAAAATTTTTTAATACAAATAAGAATGTTGATGTTATAATTATTGGTAGAGGTGGAGGATCAATAGAAGAATTATGGAATTTTAACGAAGAAGAATTAGCTAAGGAAATATTTAATTCTAAGATTCCAATAATATCTGCTGTTGGACATGAAGTTGATTTTACAATTTCAGACTTTGTAAGCGATTATAGAGCATCAACTCCATCTCAAGCTGCAGAAATTGCTGTACCATTAGAAAGTGATATAATAAAAGAAATAGAAAACTATAATAAAAGAATAAAGGAAATAGCCTTTAATAAATTTAATTATGAAAAAGAAAGATTATTTAATTATAAAAAGATATTACAATTAAATAATCCAGAGGTTACATTATCTAATTCTTATTTAGAAATAGATAATATACAAGATAAAATGAAAAAAATAATTAACAATAGAATAGAAAAAGAAAAACTAAAACTAAAATCTTTAAATGATATTTTAGAAGCGCATAATCCTATAAATGTTTTAAAAAAGGGATATACAATTATAGAGGATAATGATAAAAATATAATTTCATCTAAAAAAGCATTAAAAGACTTTGAAGAAATTAAGATAATATTCAAAGATGGAAATGTTAAGGGGAAAATTATTTCTATTGAATAAGGAGTTGAGAATTTTTGGCGAAAAAAGAATCTTATGAAGATATGATAAAAAATCTTCAAGTTATTTTAAGTAATATGGAAAATAGCGAATTGCCACTTGAGGACTTAATGAAAGAATATGAAGCTGGAGTTAAACTTATTAATAAATTATATAAAACAATAAATTCTTTAGAAGGAAAGCTAATAACTATAAAAGAAAATATGGAAGTGGAGCTAAAGAATGAGTAATATTATAGATAATTATAGAAAAATTATAAATGATTATTTAACAGTATATTTTAAAGATAAAGGAAGCTATAATAAAATCATATATGATTCAGCAAGTTATAGCTTAAATATAGGAGGAAAAAGAATAAGACCTATATTATTTTTATTAACTTATAATCTATATAAAGATAATTACAAAGATACAATAGAAATGGCCTCAGCAATAGAAATGATTCACACATATTCACTTATTCATGATGACTTGCCATGTATGGATAATGATGATTTAAGAAGAGGAATGCCAACCAATCATAAAAAGTTTGGAGAAAATATTGCTGTACTTGCAGGTGATATGTTACTAAATGAGGCAATGAGTTTAATGATTAAATTTTCCATTGAACACGGAGAAAAAGCTTTAAAAGCAGCAAGGGAAATAGCGGAAGCAGCAGGTCCAGAGGGAATGATCGGTGGTCAAATAGTAGATGTTATAAATGAAGGAAAGTCCATATCTAAAAAAGAACTTTTTTATATGCATAACAAAAAAACTGGAGAATTAATAAGAGTATCTATTGTAGCAGCAGCTATTCTTGCAGAAGCTCCAACTAAAGATATAGAAATTTTAAATAAATTTGGAAATAAGCTTGGTTTAGCATTTCAAATAAAAGATGATATATTGGATATAATAGGAGATGTCTCAAAGCTTGGCAAAAATATCAAAAGTGACGAGAATAATCATAAATCTAACTTTATAACATTATTTGGACTAGAAGATTGTAAAAAAGAATGTGAAAATTTAACAAATGAATGTCTTGAATTGTTGAAGGGCCTTTCGGTAGAGTCTATTGATTTAGAAAATTTAACTTTAGATTTATTAAATAGGGAATTTTAACAGAAAGAAAGGTTTAATTATGGGAAGAATATTAGATAAAATTACTTCTCCAGAAAAGGTCAAAGAACTATCAAATGTTGAACTAGAAGTTTTAGCAGGAGAAATTAGAGAATTCTTAATAGATAGTGTTTCTAAGACTGGAGGACATTTGGCCTCTAATTTAGGAGTTGTAGAATTAACTATAAGTTTATTTAAAAGTTTTAATTTGGAAAAAGATAAGATAGTTTGGGATGTTGGACATCAAAGCTATATACACAAGATATTAACAGGAAGAAAAGATAAATTTAATGAATTAAGAAAATATAATGGGTTAAGTGGGTTCCCAAAAAGGTGCGAAAGTAAATATGACTGCTTTGATACAGGACATAGCAGCACTTCCATATCTGCTGCTTTAGGAATGGCAAGAGCAAGAGATATAAAAAAAGAAGATAGAGAAATAATTGCAGTTATAGGCGATGGAGCATTAACTGGTGGTATGGCTTTAGAAGCATTAAATGATGTAGGTTTTAATAAAACAAAGATGATTGTAATTTTAAATGATAATCAAATGTCTATTTCTCAAAATGTAGGTGGATTATCAACTCATTTAAATAATTTAAGAATGGCACCAAAATACAATAAATTGAAATCAAATATAAATGAAACTTTAAAATCTTCAAAAGCAGGCACAAAGGTCGCAAGTTATATATCTAGATTTAAAGACAGCATAAAGCAATTTGTAGTACCATCAATGCTTTTCGAAGATATGGGATTGAAATATATAGGTCCTATAAATGGACATGACATACAAACCATGACAGAAGTATTAGAGAAGGCAAAGAAAATTGATGAGCCTGTTATAATACATGTAGTCACAAGTAAAGGAAAAGGATATGATCTTGCAGAAAAAAATCCAAATAAATTTCATGGAGTAAGCCCATTTGATTTAGAAAGTGGAGAAGCTTATATTCCAAGTTCAAAAACTTATTCAAAAGCATTTGGAGATGCTATGATAGAACTGGCAAGAAGTAATGAAGATATCGTTGCTATTACAGCGGCAATGCCTGATGGAACAGGACTTAAAGATTATGCAAAAGAGTTTCCTAAAAGATTCTTCGATGTTGGAATTGCAGAAGCTCATGCAACAACTCTTGCAGCAGGATTAGCAAGTGCAAACTTAAGACCTGTATTTGCAGTATATTCTACATTTTTGCAAAGAGCATTTGATCAATTGATTCATGATGTATGTATTCAAAATATGCCTGTTGTATTTGCAATAGATAGAGCTGGGTTAGTTGGAGAAGATGGAGAAACACACCAAGGTATTTTTGATTTATCTTATTTATCACAAATACCTAACATGACGGTATTAGCACCAAAGCATTTAGATGAAATAAAAGTTATGTTAAAATGGGCACTTTCTCAAGATGGACCAGTTGCCTTAAGATTTCCAAGAGGAGCTGATTGCTGTAAAGAAATATTACCGTTAACTAAAATAGAATATGGTAAATGGGAAAAATTAATATCTGGGGAGAAGATAGCTATAATAGCAGTAGGAAAAATGCTTCAACACGCTTTATTAGCAAAAGACATATTGGAATCTAGGGGAATTAATCCAACTATAATAAATGCGACATTTGTAAAACCATTAGACACTAATATGATACAAGAACTTGTAAATGATGGATATGATATAGTTACAATTGAAGACAATATAACAAACGGTGGATTTGGCAGTTATGTGTTAATGAAATTAAATGAACTAGGATTTAAAAATAAATTCAAGTCATTAGGATTTAATGATAAATTTATACCACAAGGTGATGTAAACTTACTTTATAAAGAAAATAAATTAGATCCAGAAGGAATAGCAGAATCTATTATAGAACTTAACAAATAAAGGAGATAAAGATGTCTGGGAAAAAAGAAAGATTAGATATACTATTATTTGAAAAGGGTATATTTACATCAAGAGAACGTGCAAAAACAAATATAATGGCAGGAAAGATTTTTGTTGATGGAAGAAGAGTTGATAAAGCAGGAGAAAAGGTCAATATTGATGCAGATATAATTTTTAAGGGACAAGAAATACCATATGTCAGCAGAGGTGGTTTAAAACTCGAAAAAGCTATAAAAGAGTTTGGGGTGAACTTAGAAAATAAAGTTTGTATGGATATTGGAGCATCTACAGGGGGATTTACTGATTGTATGCTTCAAAATAATGCAAAAAAAGTATTTTCTATTGATGTTGGTTATGGACAATTTGCTTGGAAGCTTAGAACCGATCCAAGAGTAGTCTGTATGGAAAGAACAAATATAAGATATGTTACCCCAGAAGAATTGGGGGAAACAACAGATTTTGCTTCAATAGATGTATCTTTTATTTCATTAAAAAAAATAATGCCAGCTACTTTAAGTTTGTTAAATGATAATGGAGAAGTTGTAGCATTAATAAAGCCACAATTTGAAGCAGGAAAAGAAAAAGTAGGGAAAAAAGGCGTAGTAAGAGAAATAAGTGTTCATAAAGAAGTAGTAATGAATATAACAGAATTCTTAATTAGCCAAAACTTAAATATTTTAGCTGTAAGCTATTCTCCGATAAAGGGTCCAGAAGGAAATATTGAATACTTAGTTTATTTTACTAAAGATGCAAAAAGAGAATCAAAATTTACATTAGATGATATAGATAGAATAGTAAATGAATCTCATAATATATTGTAAAAATTATTATAGAATTAGTATATTTAAGGCTTCAAAATATTTTGAAGTCTTAAATGGATATGTTTGACTTGTAAAATAAAAATAAGGGGTGCTTTTGGATGAAGAGAGTTGCCATTGCAATAAACCCATCTAAAGATAAAGACAATAAAGTGGCTATAAAGGTTAGAGAAAAGCTTTATAAACATTTTAATAATATAGAGATAATTATGTTAAATAGTTATGATATAATAAATTATAAGTTTAAAGAACTGCTCGACCTTATAATAGTTTTGGGGGGAGATGGAACTATCTTAAGTGTTGCTAGAGGAATAAACGGCAAACTAGATGTACCAATCTTAGGAATTAATATTGGAAACTTAGGTTTTATATCAAGCATAGAAGTTTCCGAAATTGATAAAGCCTTTACAAAATTAAAGGAAGGGAGCTATATATCTCAAAAAAGAATGCTTTTAACTTGTGAATTACCACTAGAAAATATAAAAAGCGAATCCTTAGCATTAAATGATATAGTTGTAGCTAGAGGAACCCTGTCAAGAATGGTAAGATTTCAAATTTTTATAGATGGGAAAAAATATTATAGCTTCAAAGGTGATGGACTAATTATTTCAACTCCAACAGGTTCAACTGCCTATTCATTTTCAGCTGGAGGCCCTTTTATTTATCCGGATGTTGATGTTATTGCATTAACTCCAATATGTCCTCATCCTAAGGGGATGCAAACTATAATTTTAAATAGTAGCAGTGAGGTTGAAGTTAGGGCAGAAAATGGGGATGAAGAGCTATATATAACATTTGATGGGCAAAAAGCAATAAAAACTACTAGTAAAACCATAATAAAGATAAGAAAAGCAAAAGAATATGCTAATATAGTTTTATTTGATGATTATGATTATTTTAAGGTACTACGGTCAAAAATTCTAAATAACTGGGAAGAATGTGAAGGTGATTAATTTGAAATTGAAAAGACATAATAAAATTTTAGAAATAATTAATGAGAAAGATATAGAAACTCAAGAAGAACTAGCAGAAGAACTTAAAATGGCAGGTTTTGATGTAACTCAGGCAACTGTATCAAGAGATATAAAAATATTAAAGCTAATTAAGATGCAAGGAGCTTCAGGCAACTATAGATACGTTGCATCATCAAAGGAATCAAAGGATATAAACGACAAATTATCTAGTATATTATCAAATGCAGCTATATCAGTAGAAAATGTAGATAAGTTTGTCGTAGTAAAAACTTTGACAGGATCAGCTATGGCAGTTGCAGAAGCAATAGATACATTATTTGATACAGAGGTTGCTGGAACCATTGCTGGAGATAATACAATTTTTATATTAGTTAGAAGTTTAGATAAAGCAGAAGAGTTAGTAGACAAAGTTAGAAAAATGATTTTATAAAATTAAAGGTGATTAATATGCTGTTACAATTAAATATAAAAAACTTTGCATTAATTCAAGAATTATGCGTAGAATTTGGAGAAGGTTTCAATATATTATCAGGAGAAACAGGTGCAGGTAAATCTATATTAATTGATACTATAGATTATGTATTAGGTGGAAAGTTTTCAAAAGATTTAATAAGATACGGAGAAGAAAAAACTTTTGTAGAAGCTGTTTTTTCAATTGAAAATGACGAGGTTATTGAAATTTTAAAAGAATTAGATATTGAAGATGAAGGTATGATTATAATATCAAGAGAAACTACTTTATCGGGAAAAAGTATAATAAAGGTTAATGGAAAATCAGTAGTACTTTCTTATTTAAGAAGAATAAGAGAAGGCTTATTAGATATACATGGACAACATCAAAATCAAAACTTACTAAACAGAGCCTTTCACATATATTATTTAGATGATTTCATAGGAGAAGATTTAGATATTTATTTAAAAAAGTTTGAGAGCTTAAGAAAAGATCATAATTCAATTCTAGAAAAGATAAGAGACCTAAATGGCAATCAAGACAGAGAAAAACTTGTTGATTATATAAGATTTCAAATTGAAGATATAGAAAAAGCTAAACTAAAGATTGGTGAAGAAGAAAGTTTAAATGAGGAATTTAACTTACTTTCTAATGCAGAAAAGATATCTTTAGCTTTAAATAAAACTTATTCTCTTTTAGATAATCAAATAGAAGGTATTTCAGTTATAGAAGGTATATCAAAGGCTATAAATGAATTATCTATAGTTGAAAAACATTTTGAAAAATTAAAAGATAAAAGAGAAAGAATGGAAGATGCCTTATATACCCTAGAGGAGATATCTAGAGAGGTAAGGGATTTATCATCAGAAATACATTATGATGAATTTGAACTTGAAAAGATTAACTCTAGAATATATGAAATTAGTTTATATAAGAAAAAGTATGGTGAGTCTGTAGAAGAAATTTTAAATTATTTAGAAAAATTAAGATTACAATATGATGAAATGATTAATTCTGAAGAAATAATAAAGGAATTAAATTTAAAAAAAGAAATTATAGAAGAAGAAATGAAATCAGTATCAGAAGAAATGCACAATATTAGAGTTACTAATGCAGTTAACCTAGAAGAAAAGGTTAGATATGAATTAGCTTATATTGGTATGGAAAAATCTCAAATTAAAATATTTATAGAAAAAAGTAATAATTTTAATTCAAGAGGATTTAATGATGTTTCCTTTTTAATTTCTACAAATCCAGGCGAACCATTAAAACCATTAGAAAAGGTTCTTTCAGGTGGGGAACTTTCAAGAATTATGTTAGCACTTAAATGTGTTTTTGTTGATAAAGATAAAATTCCAACTCTTATATTTGATGAAATAGATACAGGTATAAGTGGAACTATAGCAAAAAGAGTTGGAGAAAAGATGTATCAGGTTTCTTGTAAGCATCAAGTTTTATGTATAACACATTTACCGCAAATAGCAGCTTTATCGGATTGTCATTATTTTGTTTCAAAAAAAGTTGAAAATGAAAAAACATTTACACAAATAAGAACTCTAGATAAATACGATAAAATTAAAGAAATAGCAAAAATGACTAGTGGAGATGAAGTAAGTGATGTTACATTAGAAAATGCATCAGAAATGGTTGCTTTTGCAGAATTAAAAAAACAAGAAATATTAAAAAGTTATTTATAAGTGACATACATAACTTATAAAAAAATGAACACACTAAAATCATGGTTATTTACCATGATTTTATTTTTTTATATTTTTAAAGTTATATACTAAAAATTTTTAACGTTTTTAACAAACTTAATACAGCATATAAGAATTAAGATGAGGGAAAGTTAAATACAGAAGCAAAGGAGGAGGTAATATGAGAATGAAAAAATTTAAATATTTAGTTGTAATAATAACTCCAATGTTGATTCTGGGTTTAATTACTTTCTTTAGTTTAAGTAATATTCCGGAAAAAATATATATAAATGAGGCTATTCCAAGCTCAGATTTAATAGTATCAAATAATATTTTTATGAAAAATACTAAAATAAATAAGGATAAGCTTCAAATAAAATTATTAGGATTAATTCCTGTAAAATCAGTTTCAGTTTCAAAAATAAATGATTTAGAAGTATATCCAGGAGGAATAAATGTTGGTATAAAGTTATCTACTAAAGGTGTATTAGTAGTTGGACATTCCGAAATACAATCAGTTGAAGGTAAAATAGAAAGTCCAGCAAAAACCTCAGGAATAGAACTTGGTGATGTTCTTATAAAAATTAATGGAGAAGAAATACAAAGTTCAAAAGATTTATCTAAAAAGGTAAAAGGCTTAAATAAATCCAAAATAAGCGTAGATTATCTTAGAAATGGGAATGTTGAAAGTAAAGAAATAGATTTAGAAAAAGAAAACAACGAGTATAAATTAGGTCTTTGGGTTCGAGATTCAACAGCTGGAATAGGAACTCTCACTTTTTATGATAAAAACACTTCAATATTTGGTGCATTAGGTCATCCAATAACTGATGGAGACACAAATAAGCCATTTACAATAAGTGATGGAGATTTATTAAATTCATCAGTAATAAGTGTTAGAAAAGGAGAAAAAGGTTCTCCAGGTGAACTAAAAGGATTATTTGTAAATGAAAAAGAAAGTTTAGCTAAGATACAAAAAAACACTGAATCTGGTATATTTGGTGAAGCAAAAGTAGACTTGACTAATCCAGTATTTGATAAACCATTAAAGGTAGGTTTCAGAAATGAAATAGTAGAAGGACCTGCACAAATAATAACTACAATAGATGAAAATGGTCCTAAAATGTATGATATAGAAATAATAAAAATATTACCACAAGAAGAACCAGGACCAAAAAGTATGGTAATTAAAGTTACTGATGAAAAATTGCTAGAAACAACAGGTGGTATAGTTCAAGGAATGAGTGGAAGTCCAATAATTCAAAATGATAAATTAGTTGGAGCTGTTACTCATGTGTTAATTAATAAACCAGATGTAGGGTACGGAATATATATTGAGTGGATGTTAAAAGATGCAGGCGTAATAGAATAATAAGAGTTATTAATATTTTAGGTGTTATAATATAAATTAATGAGGATATATAAGTATTCTCATTAATTTGCTGTCATAAAAGTGAAGTTTATTAAAAGTTAAAATAAATTTTATAATAATATTTTGAAAAAATTGTAAAAAAACTATTAAAATTAAATTAATTGTGCTATAATTATATTAAATTTATTCTGTAAAGAATTGTTTTTTTTATGTAATGTCTATATATAATATTTATAGATGAATTTAAAAGATAAATTAAAAAAGAACTTAGTATGGTACTCTTAATAAATGGAGTATTTTGGGAAGATGGGGGAGAAAAGTATGAATGATTCAAAAATTTCAGTTCTAATAGCTGATGATAACAAAGAATTTTGTAGTATCTTAAATGATTATTTATTAAATCAAAGAGATATAGTGGTTACTGCTGTTGCTAAGGATGGAAGGGAAGCCTTAGCCCTTATTGAGGAAAAGCAACCAGATTTAGTGGTATTAGATATAATAATGCCACATTTAGATGGTTTAGGAGTCTTGGAAAGACTTAATTCTATGAACTTAGAAAAAATACCAAGAATAATAGTATTATCAGCAGTAGGTCAAGATAAAATTACTCAAAGAGCTATAACATTAGGTGCGGATTATTATGTTGTTAAGCCTTTTGATATGGATGTTTTTACTAAGAGAATAAGAGAAATGTTTAATGGTTCTTCTAATGAAGTGGTTAGAAAACCAACTACAGTAGTTGAAACAGAAGTTAGAAGTCAAAATAAAGGGCCTATAGATTTAGAAACTGAAATTACTAATATAATTCATGAAATAGGTGTTCCTGCACATATAAAGGGATATATGTATTTAAGGGAAGCAATAACCATGGTTGTTAATGATATGGAATTATTATCAGCTGTAACTAAAGAATTATATCCATCAATAGCTAAAAAGTATAATACAACTGCGTCCAGAGTTGAAAGAGCAATAAGACATGCTATAGAAGTAGCTTGGGGAAGAGGCCAAGTTGATGCAATAAATAAGCTATTTGGATACACAATTCATAATGAAAAGGGTAAGCCTACTAATTCAGAATTTATTGCAATTATAGCTGATAAATTAAGACTTAAGAATAAAGTATCTTAATATTGGTGTTTAAGCCATTATTTAAAAACCTTTATTTATTGACGTTTTGTCAGTAAATAAAGGTTTTCATTAATTTATTAAAAATTATAAATATAAAAGACAACAACCAATCATTAGAAAAAAATGATAAACTGTTGCCTTTTGTAGATTATGACTTAGAAATACATGCTTTAACATTTTTTATTACTTCATCAAGTTTATTCTTAAATTGATCTTCTGAATAAACACTTTGAGCAGTATATAAGCTTTCTGATATTACTTCTAAATCACCTATTGCGACATTAGGGAGAGCATCGGATAAATATTTTAATATTTCTTTTTTAGACAATATTACCTCCTAACTTGTAAAGTTTTACAAAACAAAATTTCTATTTTACAGTTGCTTTTCAGTTTACAGTTGTTTTAATTTTGTAGATAACAGGTATTAGGTATAAACTATAGTTAGAAATAATGTGAACTAAATGAATCGATTTTTAATTTATTTATATTCTCTTAAATATAGAAATGTGCCTTTTTATATTTATAGATTATAAACTATCTCATATAAAGATAGTAAAGATTTAGATAAGGTTATATTAAAAAGTATTTTTGATATTAAATTTTGGTAATGGTAAAATAAAGTAATAAGTTTATTTTATTATTTCTTGTCTTGAGTTTTAAGTAGTTATCTACTTGGAAATAAAGAATAATTGAACTTATAGATATTTTATATTAAGGAGAAGGTTATGAATTTAAATGAAAAGATATTAAGCGAAAGATTAATTCACAAAGGAAATTTTATAGATTTTATAAATAAAGAGGTAGAATTGCCAAATGGGGTTAAAACTAACAGGGATATTATAAAACATCCAGGAGCGGCAGCAATTATAGTATTTTTAGATTGTGAAAATATAATTTTGATAGAGCAGTTTAGATTGCCTTTAAATAAAGTAATTTTAGAAATTCCAGCAGGAAAGCTTAATAAAAATGAAAAGCCTATGGAATGCGCAAAGAGAGAACTTACAGAAGAAACTGGATATATTGCAAAGGATATAGAATATTTAGGTTCTATTGCAACAGCTCCAGGATTTTGTGATGAAATTATATATTTGTATAAAGCTTATAACTTAACTTTGGGAGAAAAGAATGAAGATGAAGATGAATTTACAAATGTAAAGATTTATAATATAAAAGATGTTAAGGATATGATAAAAAAAGGCGAGATTATAGATGGTAAGACTATAAGTATATTTACTTTCTTATAAAATTTAATATTATAGAAATAATAGTGCTTTACTTTTAATTTTTATGTGGACATATATAGTGTTGTATTGCTTTAAGTAGTTAATACAGCACCATATATGTCCATTTTTTTATAAAAAAATATTTTACATATATTCAATTATGAATAATAGGGGAATTTACAACATATTATGTTCTATAGCAACTATGGAGGAGGAATAATATGAATTTAATAGAACGGATAAATTCAAACTTCAGAGAAAATAGAATATTTTATTTACTAGTACTAACATTTTTCTTTGTAGGTATATTACTGGGTTCATATACCATAAAATATATGGATGGAGTAGATGCAAAAGACCTAGCGGATTACTTTACAGGATTCATTAAAAGTATAAATGTTGAAGAATTAAAAACTAATGAACTGCTTATAGGCATAATAAAAAATAATTTAATAATAATTTTACTTATAATAGCACTTGGTTTTACTGTTTTTGGGGCACCCATAATATTGATTATTGATTTAATAAAAGGATTTACATTAGGATATACTTTTAGCTTTTTATTAACTACTTTCGAGGGAAAAGGAATTTGGATTGCTCTAGCATCAACAGTACCACAAAACATATTTTATATACCTTTTTTCATAGGAATAAGTATTATTTCTTTGGAATTATCTTCAATAAAATTAAAAGGGAAGTTCTTTAATGGAGTTGGAGGCAACAAGCTTAGTATAAATGGACTAGCAATGAAATTAGGTTTTTTTGTTTTATTATTCGCCATAGGGGTTTTAATCGAGTGCTATGTGAGCCCTGGGATAATAAAAATGGTAATTACTAAAGTTTATAAATTAACCTAATCCAATGAGAATAAAGAAGGAATAAGAGTGTTTTTGTCGAATTAATAATATATTAGGATAGGGGAGAATTATGAAAGAAATTGTGAATAATTATAAGGAAGCTTTATTGAAAAGTCATAAAAGTGAAAACACTGTTTATGCTTATGTAACTGACGTTAACTTATACGTTAAATATTTAAATAGTAAGAATATGAGTATTAATGAAACGGATAATGTATCGGTACTTGGTTATATACAACACTTACTTAGCCAAGGTAAATCTGAGAGATCTATAAATAGAATAGTTATAAGTCTTAGAAGTTTTTATAATTATTTAAAGGATCAAAAAGTTGTAAATGAGATTCCTAAAATATATTACAAGAATACATCTACAACTAAAAAGTTACCTGAAATATTGACTATTGATGAGGTAGACAGAATAATTAAAATCGTCGATAAAGACTGTAATAAAGGAGTAAGAGACAATGCTTTATTAGAACTTATGTATGCTACAGGCATGAAGGTTTCTGAGATAATAGGATTAAAGGTATATGATATTAACTTAGAGTTAAACTTTGTGAAATGTCACGATAATAAAAATTATGAGAGACTTATTCCAATAGGAAGAAGTGCAATAGAAGCTTTAAAAGAATACTTAAAGATAAGAGATCAAGTGGCATGTGCAGGAGTTGAAAACTTATTTGTTAATTTAAATGGAAATCAATTAACAAGGCAAGGCGTATGGAGAATAGTGAAAGAGTATTCTCATAGAGCTGGAATTAAAAAGGAAGTTAATCTAAATACTTTTAGACATTCCTTTGCAGTACATTTATTACAAAATGGAGCTAATGTAAGAGCAGTTCAAAAACTTTTAGGAAATCAAGTTTTAACTTATATGGACACATATTATGAAATAATTAATAACGATAAGATAAATATTGTATATAAAAACTCCCATCCTAGAGCATAATAATAGAGAATAGTTAATTCTAGGCTTTATATTTGAAAGGAGTAGGTAAAATGAAAAGAGTAATATTAGTAGTAATGGATAGTCTAGGAGTAGGTGAATTGCCAGATGCAGATCTTTATGGAGATGTTGGAAGTCATACTCTAGACAATACTTATAAAGCCTGTGGGGGATTAAAAATAGACAATCTTGAGAAATTAGGATTTGGAAATATAGAAGGGGTAAAATATTTAAATAAAGTTAATAGTTCAATTGGAGCTTATGGTAAGCTTATGGAAAAATCAAGAGGTAAAGATACAGTAACTGGACACTGGGAAATTGCAGGGGTAATATTAGAAACTCCACTTAACACTTACCCAAATGGTTTTTCAAAAGAAATAATTAACGAATTTTTAAATAAGGTTAATAAAAAGGATATTTTAGGAAACTGTGTTGCATCAGGTACAGAAATTATAGAGAGACTTGGTGATGAGCATGTTAAAACAGGATATCCAATAGTTTATACTTCAGCAGATAGTGTGTTTCAAATTGCAGCTCATGAGGATATAGTTCCTTTAGAAGAATTATATAATATGTGTAGCATTGCAAGAGAAATGCTTGTTGGAGAAAATATAGTTGGGCGAGTAATTGCAAGACCTTTTATTGGATCAAATGGGGAATATAAAAGAACATCTAATAGAAGAGATTATGCTTTAGATCCATTTTCAAAAACAATGCTTGAATATTTATATGAAGATGGAAAAGAAGTTGCAGCAGTAGGCAAAATAGAAGATATATATAATAAAAAGGGTGTTACAAAGGCAGTTCACACTAAAAATAATATGGATGGAGTGGATGCTACCTTAAGATATATGGATGAAGTTAAAGAAGGACTTATATTTACTAATTTAGTGGACTTTGACATGTTATATGGACATAGGAATGATCCTAAGGGATATGGAAAAGCTATAGAAGATTTTGATAATAGATTAGAAGAAATATATAGCAAGATGTCAGATGAAGACATATTAATATTAACTGCAGATCATGGATGTGATCCAACAACAGAAAGCACAGATCATTCAAGAGAATATATTCCTCTATTAGTTTATGGAAAAAATATAAACCCTTGCAATATTGGAACAAGAAACAGCTTTACAGATATAGGTAAAACAGTTTTGGATTATTTCAATATTAAAAATGATATAAATGGTGAAAGTTTTTTATCTAATATATTAAAATAGGAGGATTACATCCTTATGAGAATGTATGATATTATATTAAAAAAAAGAAAAGGCTTAGAATTATCTAAAGAAGAAATAGATTTTTTTGTAAAGGGATTTACAAATGGAGAAGTGCCAGATTATCAGGCTTCAGCATTACTTATGTCAATATTTTTTAATAAGATGAATAAAAGAGAAACAGCTGACCTTACTATGGCCATGGTTAATTCAGGAGATAAAATTGACTTATCTTCAATAAATGGAGTAAAGGTAGATAAACATTCTACTGGTGGTGTTGGAGATAAGACTAGTATTTGTTTAACACCTTTAGTTGCATCTCTTGGAGTTCCAGTTGCTAAGATGTCTGGTAGAGGTTTGGGGCATACAGGTGGAACTATTGATAAATTAGAAGCTTTTGATGGATTTTCAGTTGAACTTTCTGAAGAAACATTTATAAATAACTCTAATACAATAGGAATAGCTTTAACTGGTCAAACAGGAAATATTGCTCCAGCAGATAAAAAAATATATGCCCTTAGGGATGTTACAGCAACAGTAGATAATATGTCATTAATAGCATCAAGCATAATGAGTAAAAAAATCGCATCAGGAGCAGATGCTATAGTTTTAGATGTAAAAGTTGGAGATGGAGCATTTATGAAAACCCCAGAAGATGCAAAGGCTTTAGCTAGAGAAATGGTAGACATAGGAACTTCAGTAGGAAGAAAAACAATAGGTGTAATTTCTGATATGGATCAACCTTTAGGATATTCAATAGGAAATTCGCTTGAAGTTATAGAAGCTATAGAATTATTAAAGGGAAATGGCCCTAAAGATTTAGTAGAGTTAACACTAGCTTTAGGTAGTTATATGCTTGTTTGTGGAAATAAAGCAAGTAATTTTGAAGAAGGAAAAGCATTATTGCTAGAAAATATAAATAATGGTAAGGGATTAGAAAAGCTTAAAGAATTTGTTAAGGCTCAAGGTGGAGATGCAAGTTTTGTAGATGATACTAGTAAATTTCCTAAAGCAAAATATATAGTCCCTGTAAAAGCTAATGAAAGTGGTATAATTTCAAAAATAAATGCCGAAGCTTTTGGATTAATTGCAATGGAACTTGGAGCAGGAAGAGAGACAAAAGAAAGCACAATAGATTTATCTGTAGGTATAGTTTTAAATAAAAAAAGAAGTGAAGAAGTAAATGAGGGGGATATACTAGCTTATATTCATAGTAATGATGAATATAAAGCAGAAAAGGCAAAGAAAGATATATTAAATAATATTATTATATCTAAATCTTTAGATAAAGACATTCCTCTAATATATGATGTAGTACAATAAATAAAAACATAAATATGATAAGAAGAAATTAGTTCTTTTTATCATATTTTTATTTTTATTGGTAATAATAAGCTTGAAGGGAGGCAATATAATGTACAAAAAAACTATAAATAAAATTGTTGCAATTGTTTTAAGCTTATTATCTATAGCTGCAATTCCGGTTAAAGCAGATGTAGAACCATATGATACTTCAACAGAAACTTATGAAGAATGGACTATGGAGGTTTTTAGTGATGAAGGAATAACAGTAGATGCAAGATCTGCATTACTAATAGAACCAACAAGCGGAAAAATCCTTTATGAAAAAAATATCGATGAAAAATTTGCACCAGCTTCTGTTACCAAAATAATGACTATGCTTTTAACCATGGAAGCTGTAGATAGCAACAAGATATCATTACAAGATAAAGTAACATGTAGTGAAAATGCAAAGAAAATGGGTGGAAGCACAATGCTTCTAGATACAGGTGAAGTAAGAACTGTCGAAGAACTTTTAAAAGGAGTTGCAATTGCATCTGGAAATGATGCAGCAGTAGCCTTAGCTGAGTATTTAGGAGGCACAGAAGAAGCTTTCGTAGGAATGATGAATAAAAGAGCTCAAGAGTTAGGAATGACTAACACAACTTTTAAAAATAGTAATGGATTGCCTATAGAAGGTCATTTATCAACTGCAAGAGATATTTCAATTATGTCAATGGAGCTTTTAAAACATCCAACAATTTTAAAATATTCAGGAATATATATGGAAACAATATCTGAAGGCAGAAAATCTCCAATAGAATTAGTTAACCATAACAAGCTTGTAAGATTCTTTGAAGGTTGTGATGGACTAAAAACAGGTTATACTGAAGAAGCCAAATATTGTATTTCAGCTACTGCAAATAGAAATGGTGTAAGAATGTTATCTGTTATTATGGGAGCACCAACATATAAAGTAAGAAATAGAGATGCGGGAATGTTATTAAATTATGGATTCTCCAAATTTGAAGGCAAGAAGATTTTTGCTAAAGATGAAGACGTAGAAAATATTTATTTAAGTAAGCAAACAGATAAATTCTTAATAGCAAAAGCAAAAGATGACTTAGTTGCAATTGTGCCAAAGGGAACAAATGCTGAATTAGAAAAGAAAATAGTAATAGATGAAGTTAAAAAAGAATATAAACAAGGTGAAATCGTAGGTAAGTGTGAAATTTATTTAGGAGAAGAAAAAATTGGCGAAATAGAGTTATATTCTGATAGAGATATTAAACTAGGTGGATTATTCGAAAACTTCAAGTTTAATATGAAGAATATGTTTAAAAAAGGAATATAGTAAAAAATAGTTATACCTTCAAATACATATAAAAATATTGGATATTAAGTATAGATGATACTTATATCCAATATTTTATTTTTTTTGCTTAATTATTGTAAGGGTTATGTTTAGTATATTATAATTTATCACATAAGAAATAAAACTTGAAATAAATATTAAGTTATAGTTTATAAGGAGAATTATCATGGAATTATGGGATATATACGATAAAAATAGGCTTCTAACAGGTAGAACTATAGAAAGAGGGAATAAATTAAAAAAAGGTGATTTTCATCTTGTGGTTCATGTTTGTATTTTTAATTCAAAAAATGAAATGCTTATTCAACAACGTCAACCATGGAAAGAAGGCTGGCCTAATATGTGGGATATAACTGTAGGCGGAAGTGCTTTAGCTGGAGAAGATAGCATAGAAGCTGCTGAAAGGGAAACACTTGAAGAAATAGGATATAAAATTAATTTATCAAATGAGAGACCATTTTTCACAATAAATTTTGAGGTTGGTTTTGATGATTATTATCTTGTTGAAAAGGAAATAGATATTGAAAGTTTAACCTTACAATATGAAGAAGTTAAGGCAGTTAAATGGGCAAGTAGAGAAGAAGTTTTACAATTAATTGAAGAAGGAAAATTTATTAATTATTGGTTTAGCAATAATCTTTTTGATATGAGAAAACAAAGAGGCTCTTTTAATAAAATATAACTTTCCATTTTACTTGATATCAGTACTTTAAAAAAGGTTGTCCTTTACTATTAAAATTGATATTATATACTGGAAGGAATATAGAGTTATTAAAGGAAGCTGATGTTTATGGAAATGCCAAAAGTAAAAGTAGCAAATTTCGAAGGGCCTTTTGATTTATTGTTACATTTAATAAAAAAAAATGAAATGGATATATATAATGTAGAAATATATAAAATTACAACTCAGTACTTAAAATATTTAGATGAAATGAAGATTATGGATTTAGATATAACTTCTGAATTTATAGTTGTTGCAGCTACACTTATAGAAATAAAATCTAAAAAGCTTTTACCTAATACAAAAGTGGTAGAAGAAAACGAAGAAGATATTGAAAAAAACCTTATGGAAAAGCTTATAGAATATAAAAAAATTAAAGGAGCAGCTTTATTTTTTAGAGAAAAGTACATAAATTCTGGAGATATATATACAAAAAAGCCAGAAATAATTGAAGAAACTAAACAAAATAAAAAAGATGAAGATATTCTTAAAAACATTACATTAATAGATTTGTATAATATCTACAATAAATTAATAGATAATTTTTTTAAGAAGCAAAATAAAGAAAATATAATACAAAGAAAAATATATATAGATAAATATAAAGTTGAAGATAAGATGGAAGAGTTATTAAGTAACATTGAAATAAAAAAGATTATTAAATTTAGGGATATAATAAATGAAAGTGAATGTAAATTAGAGGTAGTAGTAACATTTTTAGCTTTATTAGAACTAATAAAACTTAGGATGATAAAAGTATATCAAGATCAAAACTTTAATGATATCCTAATGGAGAGGAGAAAAATAAATGAGTAAATTTGAAATTGCTCAATATGAGTTTGAAGAGATTTCATCAAAACCAAAGATTAAATCTGCAATTGAAGCATTGCTTTTTGTAAGTGGAGATCCTTTAACTGTAAAAGATTTAAGTAATTCTCTAGAAGTCTCACCAAAGTTTGTTGCTAATTTATTGAATGAAATGGTTTTAGAATATGAAGATGAAAAAAGAGGAATTAAATTAATATCTATAAATGGAGAATATCAATTAGTAACTAAAGCTGAAAATAGTGATTATATTCAAAAGTTACTAAGAAAGAATAAAAGACAATCATTATCACAAGCTTCTTTAGAAAGCTTAGCTATTATTGCATATAAACAGCCTATCACTAGAGTAGATATAGATGAAATAAGAGGAGTAAAATCTGAAAGTGCTCTTCAAAGATTATTAGAAAAAGATTTAATAAAAGAAGTTGGAAGATTAGAAGTTCCAGGAAGACCTATATTATTTGGAACTACTGAAGAATTTTTAAGACAATTTGGATTAAAAGAATTAAAGGAATTACCTTCATTAGATTTATATTCAGATGGTGAAGAAGCTGCTATAGACGCTATTAATGATGTAATTAAAGATTTATAAGATACAGGACTGTCGCATAGACAGCCCAATTAAGAATTAATAATTAAAAATGGATAATTATTGATGTAATTTATTCCAAATTACTAAAAATAATTTAGTTTTGAAAACTCCTAAAGGAGTTTTTTTATTAATTTTTCATCCTTAATTTTTAATTTTCGACAGAGCTCCATATCTTATAAATTTCTAAAACAAGCTATTTGAAGAAGAATCAGTATCATCACATAAATCAGGATTACATGTTTTATCTTCAACATTAACTTTAGAATCTTTATTTTTCTTCTTATCGCTGTTAAAAGCACCTTTTATCATATCAAGAATTTGAGGTACAGAGTCAACAATTCTATCATATGTATTATCTTGATCAACAGGAAGAATCCTTACAGCATCATCTCTAAGAACTAAAAATGCTACAGGCTTAACTGTAACACCAGCACCAGAGCCACCACCAAAAGGATAATTTGCAGTATTTTCAGGTGATATTTTACATTGATTCCCAAATTCACTTCCTCCAGATGCAAATCCAAAGGTTACTTTTGATATAGGTATAATATAGCTACCATCTCGTGTTTCCACTGCATCACCAATAACTGTATTTACATCTATCATATCTCTCAGATTTTCCATGGTACTTCTCATTAAATTTTCAACAGGATGTTCATTTGACATATTATCTCCCTATTCGGGAGCCACCTCCTTAATTTCAAAAGATTTAGATATTAAATATAAGATATATATAATATTAGCAATATTAAAGTAAAATATACTAGTTATTCCAAAAGATATAATATTGGTGTTGAATTTAGGAGTAATACCAAGTTTTATATCTTTAACTATAAAAACCTTATCTAAAATTAATCTTAATAAGGTAGGAATATTATTCATTAATCCATAAAGTATTGCACAATAAGCTGCATCTTCAATTCCAAAATTTAAATGCCCTTTTATTTTTAATAAGGGCTTAAATTTATTACAAGAAATATTATTGTATAGCTTTTTTATAGAAATTTTCTTTACTATTTTTTTTTTCTTAATATGCCAGGAGTTAGAAGAGTTTTTATCTTTATATTTCTTTGTAGTTTCTTTTTTGAAATCTAATTTATTTCTGTAAACAAGCTTTTTAAGTAATTTATTTTCAATACCTTTATTTGAAGAAAATATATTTGAATTAAATAATTTTAAATTAAATACATTATTGTTAAAACTTATTTCAATCTTTAGAGGAATAGGAAAAACAAAAAGTAAAATTAAAAATATAAAAAATAATATTAAAGGCATATCTTCACTCTTTTCTACAGTATTCTAATAATTTCCATAAGTAAAAATAAAAAAAATAACAAAAATATGTTTAAAAAATAACTTTTAGAACAAACTACTCATAGATGGTTAGTATAGAAGGTGATAACATGAAAATTATAAAAAAAGTTATTTTTACTATTTTATTAGTATTATTGACAACAGTATGTAATGTTTATACAGCAGAAGCATTTATTGAAGATGATATAGATATGGATGATGAAACAGTAGAAATGCTTGATGAGGATTTTATTGATATAGATGGAAATAAAGTTGATAAAAAGTTACCATTAAGAGTATCTGCAAGAAATGCCATAGCTATAGATGGGAAAAGTATGGAAGTTTTATGGGGACAAAAAGGTTATGAAATAGTTCCAATGGCAAGCACTACTAAGATATTGACATCCCTTATAGCAATAAATTATGGAGATTTAGATAGAAAAGTAACCATCAGTAAAAATGCTTCATCTATTAGGGGTTCAACAGTAGGCTATAAAGCTGGAGAAGAAGTAACAATGCGAGAGCTATTATTTGGGCTTATGTTTAGATCTGGAAATGATGCTGCAATAGCAATAGCAGAAGATATAGGGGGCTCTATAGATAATTTTTCTAATATAATGAATGATTTTGCAAGAAGTTTAGGAATAATAGATTCTCATTTTGAATCACCACATGGTTTAGATAGTGCAAAACATTATTCTTCAGCATATGATTTAGCAATTTTAACAGCTAAAGGCATGGAATCTGATATATTTAGAGAAATAGTAGGAGAAAAAGTTATATATAAAGATAAATATAATTTTACAAGAGATTATCAAAACATAAATAAAATATTATATAGAATACCAGGTGCTAATGGGGTAAAAACTGGTTATACAGGAGGGGCAGGCAAATGCTTAGTTTCATCTGTAAATTATAATGATAGAAATATTATAATAGTAGTACTAAATTGTCCAGATAGATGGAATGTAACTGAAAAAATATTTAATTATGTAACTAGCTGCAACACTTTTATGGATATATCCAATAAAGAAATTTTAGAAAAAGAAAATTTAGCAGGGCTTGGAAAAATTATTGAAGAAGAAGATATAACTTATGGATATAAAGAAAAGGATGTAGTAGAAGTAGAAGTTTTTAATAGATATTGTGATATAGAAAGTGGAGATGTTCTTGGAAAAATATCTATTAAAGAAGAAGAGTATGAGAAAGATAAATTTCCATTAATAAGTAATATAAATATGAGTAAAGAAGAATTTGAAAATATAATATTTAGTAAGGAGTAGAAGAATTTTTTTCTACTCCTTTAGTGCTTTTAAAACTATAAGATTTCTAGATACTTTAAAAATGATAAAAATACATATCTTTAAGGGAGATTTTACACTATATCAAAATATAGTGTAACAAAATGAATAATAGAAAATAATCTATTATTATGTAAGAAATCTAATGGGGAGATTAAAAATATGAAAGAAACTGTAGATTGTATAGATTCAGGGACAGAGTTTTGCCCGTGCCATCTTGCTGAGTCCAACGAATGTATCCTTTGTTCTCAATTACAGGGTAGTTGTTTTTGTGATTGTCTAAATTGGAATGGAGTGTGCATATATCATGAATTTATTAATAATGGATCTAAGGCAAAGGAAGGAAGAAAGACATATAATTGTTTGGTTGAAAAGAAAGTTTTATATCAATCAGATGTTTTATTAATTAAATTTAAAGTTCCACATAAGCTTGCAATAGATCTAGTTAAACCAGGAAGCTTTATTTTTATAAGAACCAATGAAAATATTTATTTTGATGTACCTATCTCTATTTTAGAGTCTAATATAGAAACAAATATAGTAACTATAATGATAGAAATAAGAGGAATTAAAACAAAGAAATTATTAGATATAAAAGAAGGTGGAGAAATAACAATTAGAGGGCCATATTGGAATGGAGTATTTGGCTTAAAAAATCTAGATAAGCAAATTAATAAAAATGTGCTAGTTATAGCAAGAGGAATAGGAATGGCTCCTATGATGCCAGTAATAAGAAAGTTATCATTAAATAATAATAATGTAAATTTAATATTAGATAAAGCTCCTTATAGTGATAATTATGTTAAAGAATTTTTAGCAGAATATGATTTAAATATTATAGAAGAATCAGTATTAGATAAGGGAGAGTTAACTGATGAAGTTAAGGTAATTATAAAATCTTATATAAAAGAAAAAAATGTAGGATATATTCATATAGCAGGAGCAGATATATTAACAGTTAAGATGATAGAGTATTTAAATAGTATAGGTGGGGAAGATATTAAGCTATCTTGCTGCAATAATATAAAAATGTGCTGTGGGGAAGGGGTATGTGGTAGTTGTACAGCTAGATTCTCAGGACATAGGGTAAAACGTTTTTGTAAAGTTCAAGCTGATCCAAGAAATGTATTTGAAGGGAGAAGATTTATATGATAAAGACAATTATTGTTGGAGGCGGATGGTCTGGTGCAGCAGCTGCAATAACAGCTAAAAAAGCAGGAGCAGAAGTACATTTATATGAAAAAACAGATTTATTGTTAGGGCTTGGAAATGTTGGGGGAATAATGAGGAATAACGGAAGATGGACAGCTTCTGAAGAGTTAATAGAGCTTGGGGCTGGAGATTTAATTGATATTGTAGATAATACAGCAAGACATAAAGATATAGATTTTCCAGGGCATAAGCATGCAACATTATATGATGTTAATTTAATTGAAGGTAAAGTAAGTAAGTATTTAGAAAAAATGGGAGTAATTATTCATATAGAAAGCAGAGTAACTGATGTCAAATTAGAAGGAACTAAGATTAAAGGTATATATCTTAGTGATGGTACTTATGAAGAAGGAGATGTGTTTATAGAAACTACAGGAACAACAGGACCAATGGGGAATTGTTTAAGATATGGAAATGGATGTTCAATGTGTATTTTAAGATGTCCAGCCTTTGGTCCAAGATTAAGTATAAGTGAAAGATGTGGAGTATCTGATATACAAGGTGAAAGAGATGAAGATACTTTAGGAGCCTTTTCAGGATCATGTAAACTAGCTAAAGAAAGTTTATCAAAAGAAATAGTTGAACAATTAGATAAAACAGGATGTGTAATTTTAGAAGTTCCAAAGGAAGATGTAAATTATGATAAACTCAATGCTAAAGTATGTCAGCAATATGCTCTAAAAGAATTTGCAGAAAATATAATTTTACTAGATACTGGACATGCTAAGCTTATGACAACTTATTATCCATTAAAGAAGCTAAGAAAAATTAAAGGCTTAGAAAATGCAAAATATGTAGACCCGTATGCAGGAAGTAAGGGAAATTCAATAAGATATTTATCAGTAGCTCCAAGAACCAATGATTTAAAGGTAAAAGGAGTAGACAACCTATTTTGCGCTGGAGAAAAATCAGGGCTTTTCGTAGGACATACAGAAGCTATAGCAACTGGCAGCTTAGCAGGACATAATGCTGTAAGGCTTGCAATGGGAATACCTTTATTAATTTTACCAGGTTCAATTGCAATAGGAGATATAATATCTTATGCAAACGAAAAAGCAGGAATAAGAGAAGGAAGAAAAAATAGATATACCTTTGCAGGTGCAGAATATTTTAAGAGGATGAAGGAGCTAGGGCTTTATACAACAGATAAAGAAATAATAAAAGACAGAATTAAAAAAATTAATTTAGATAAAGTGTTTGAGCAAAAGTTAATTTAGTTCACAGTTTATTCAGTGCACAGTGCACAGTGCACAGTTCACAGTTTTTTGGATAAGGGAACAGGGAGCAGGTGGCAGGGAGCAGGTAACAGGTAATAGAACAGTAAAGAAATGAATAATAGTAAAAAAGCTTTAGGTAGGATTATCTAAAGCTTTTGTCAATGCTGATAAGTATTATTAAATAAGTTAAGTGATCAAAATCAAATACTAAATATAAAATCATCATGGGATTATGTCGTTAATTTAAGTAGGACAAATTCTTCAGATTTAAGCAAAGAAGTTATTTGTGATATTCATAGTAAAGTTGCTAAAGATGAAGCTTTAATAGTAGGTGGCTTTAGAAATGGTAATATTGGAATTGCAGGTACAGTTAAATATAACTGTATTAATTCCAGTGATTTAGAAGAAGTATTTAAAGCTGATATAGATAAAATAAATTCTATAGATAATTTGCTTGAAAAAGCTATAATAATTAATTTATGGTTATCTTACTGTAAGTTTTTTTATGATGGAAATAAGAGAACTGCTAGGCTTTCATCAAACCTTATCCTATTATCAAATGATATAGGAGTACTTTCTATACCAGCTAGATATAAGGTTGAGTATAATAAGTTGATGCTAGATTTTTATGAAACTCTAGAAGCTGATGAAGTAATAAAGTTTATTTTAGAAAAGTGTATAACTTTCTTCCATGGATTTAACTATAAAAAATATAACTAATTAATCTAAGTTGTTAAAATAAATCCTCTCATATGC
>NZ_LBMX01000053.1:0-29896 GCF_001010885.1 Clostridium sp. C8
GCATATGAGAGGATTTATTTTTTTGATTGTATTACAGGGAAATTCTCTTGAGTTAAAAAGGATGGGAACCTTCTGCTAAAAATTCTAAGCCAATGAGGAGGGGCTTTGGGGTCAGCATATATAGCAGGAAATCCCTTTGAACTTATAGCCTGCGGCAGAGCGGAAATAATTTTTCAAAAATTACAGTTTATTTTACCTGTATAAAACTTAAATATTAGGCTTAGTTTTAAAAAGTTTGCAATAATATGATTAACTCTTGAAAAACAGAGGATTTTAAAATAAGAATCACAAATATGTGTTGTTTGGAAAAATTTTAAATATTACATATATTTATGCATAATTAAACATATGTAAGTAATAGTAATATTTTATGGGGGAGTTTATTTTTTTACTCCCAAATAAAAAGGAAGTTGCAAATAAAGAAAGGGAGATGGATATGACAATTTATACGACTAAAGAATGGAAGGGTTATGGTAAGCAGAATTATTATTGGAACGAGTATAGACTTGAAGGAAACGAAGTTGTTAAGTACAAGTGTCACAGGCAGAAGTTCTTTGATGGTGATGAAAACAACTGGAACGAAGATGAGGAAGTTGAAGGATCTTGGGCAATAGATGATCCTAACATGCCAGAGTGGCTGAAAAAGTATATAAAATAATGTAATTATATGACGAGAATAAAAGAAAATCTTATATTTCAAATTTTGAAAAAAATTTCCGCTCTGTCCCATGAAAAGTGGGACTGTAGCGTGAAAAGCAATTGCAAGGGGAGGACTAGCTTTCTAGCAATTGACAAAAAGGTACTAGTAAGGCTACCTGTACCTTTGTATATATGGTTTTAAACCATATATTTTATTTAGAGGTGAAGTTTTATGAAAGAAATTATATTAGCAATGGACATTGGACACAATGTTCCTTATGACGGAGGAGTAGTGGGATTTCGCACAGAAGATGCTCTAAATAGGTTAGTTGTAAATGCCTTAATAAGTAAGCTTAGGGGAAGAGGGATTAAGGTTGTTAATTGTACATCTAGTACAGCAAAAAGCCTTAATGATTCATTGTACCAAAGAGTAAATACAGCTAATAACTCTGGTGCAACCTTGTTTGTATCAATACATCATAATGCATGCCCTGGTGGATATGGTTCAGAGATTTTATGTATTAAAGATAACTACCAAGGTGGATTATCAACAAAGGTAGGACAAGCTATCTTAAATGAATTAGCTTCAATTGGACTTAAAAACAGAGGTGTAAAGGATAGAAGGGACTTATATGTTATTAATAACACTTCAATGCCTGCATTACTCGTTGAATGTGCCTTTGTTGACAGTAGTTTGGATATGGCAAACTACAATCCAGAAAAGAGCGCAGCTGCAATATACAAAGGAATATGTACAGCATTTGCTTTACCAGAAAGTCAAAAACCTAGTACTAATGATGAAGAATATTATATTGTTAAATATGGAGATACATTATGGGGAATAAGTAGAAGATTCAACACTACTGTAGAAAGGCTGGTAGCACTAAATAATATAGCAAATAGAAATTTAATTAATGTTGGACAGAAATTGAGGGTAAAGTAAAACTAAGGTAGGCAAAAGGTTTATGTATTAAGGTACGTAAGCCTTTTTTGTTTTTTAAGGGAATGGAAAGGTGATAGTATTTATTCAATTTTATATATTGAGCGATGTTAGTTTTAGGTAAATGCTTATGCAACTATTTCAGTTTCAAATAAAAATTATTATTAGATGGCTAGAATGAAATATTTAGAACAAGTATAAGCTTAGAATGTTATAATCTAAGTAAGGATTTTAAGGAATAAAATTGTATACTTAAAATAGTTTAACAATTAAAGCTTATATAAATATAAGGTTGTCACTGTTTTTAATTGCGCCATTATGGACCTGACACAGCAATGAAAATCTAATAGTTTACTTATTAAATAGCAATAGAATAACTACATTGTCCTCAAACACCCCTTAGGGTATTAATGATTACCAAAGGCAAGAATTTTTAGAGAAATATATAGTTTAAATATCAAAGCGTTTTATAATTCTTTGATATTTTTTTATTTAATAGGAAAATACGTCTTAAATAGGCATATTAGATTTTAGTATTGACATATTATTAATAGTAATAATTTTAGAGTTGGGGTAGATGGGTACTAAATTTTATAATGAAATATGTCATGCTAATGAAGAAAGAAAAGTCGAAGACGTTTATATAAAAGCTATAGAAAAATATTTTGAAAATTCTGTAGTAATTTTTCCTTATCACTGTGATGGATACACTGAACATAGTGTTATGTATGATGAAAGTGTTAAGGTTTTAAGATTAATTATGGAATTTAAATATGGTAAAGACTTTAATGTTTCAAAAGATAGAGCCATAGTATTAGTTCAAGTATTATATTATCTAAAAAAATTTCAGGAAGGTGTGGCATCTACTTACTCAGAGTTGCCTAACATAATCCTTGCAGGAGATAAAACTACTTGTTTCGTGGTTCATGTAAAAGAAGTTGAGAAGTATTTAGAGTACAACATAGATTGGTCTATTCCACCTAGTAATGCAGCAGTAAGTAATCCAGATCTAGTAAAAGAAGTTATAAAAGATTCTAATAATATTAATGTTCTTATATTTGATATTAAGAGCAATTTTAAGTTTAAAGATGTAGTAACTGAGATTAAAAGGATATTATTAAATTATAATAGTAAATTAAAAATTACAGAAAGAAATATTGCTGGTATTTATGATTATTTTATTCAAAAGGTTATACAAAATCCTGAGCAATATACAGCACAAAATCTAGTTTATTTCTTCATTAATGTGATTATTGATAATGAAGATACATTTATTCATACAAAAAAGAAGAATGTTTTATATGTTAGAGATAATAATAATATTAAAATAGATAGTTGGTGTTATAATTACTTAATTTCAAATTATAGTACCAAATACAAACCAAGCGAAGAGGACAAGCTATATTCAATTAAAGATAGATTGATAGAAGATACTACAAGAAGATATAATGGTGAATTTTATACTCCAACATTATGGGCAAATGAGGCTCATAAAGAGATATCAAAAATAATAGGTATAGATTGGAAAGAAACATGTATTGTATGGGATTGTGCGTGGGGTACAGGTAATCTAACGAGAGATTATAGTTTTAGTAATCTTATATGTTCTACATTAAAAGAAGAAGATCTTTTATTATGTGAACGTAATAATAAGAATAGTATAAAATTTCAATATGATTTTTTGAATGATGACATTGAAAATGGAGATATATCACTTCCTAAGGAAGTAGAAGAATTACTTCGTACTGGGAAACCACTTATATTCTTTATTAATCCACCTTTTGCTGAAGCTTCTAATGGAAAAGTTAATAATAGAAAGAGTAAAGAAAAAACAGCAGATACAAAAATGAAAGAAATAATGAAAAATGACAATTTAAATCAATGTTCACAACAATTATATGCTCAGTTCTTATATAGAATTTTAAAAATAAAAGAAAAATATAAATTGAAGAATGTTAATGTTTGTACTTTTGCACCAGTATTATATTTAACTGGACCAAGGTTTGATAATTTTAGGGAAGTATTTTTTAGAAACTTTAAATACGAATATGGATTCATGTTTAATGCCAGTAATTTTTCAGATGTGTCATCACAGTGGGAGATCTCATTTAGTATCTGGTCGAGTGGTGAAGAGCAAGAGAAGAAAACTTTTGATTTTTCTATAAGAGAAATAAATAAACAGGGTGTTATTGAAGAGATTGGAATAAAGCAAGTATATAATGTAGATAAAAAATTAAGAGGAAGTAGTTGGATTAAGTCGCCGAGCGAAAAAGTCAAGAGAGAAACTTTTTATATGAAATCAGGTATAGGTATAGAAAAAGAATTAACTAAAGTTGGAAGCAATGTCTTAGCATTTTTTATGAATGATAGTAATAACGTTTATGCTAATACTCAAGGAGTGTACATTCTTTCAGCTCCAGTTAAGAGGCATATAAAAACTACTAAAATGACCAAAGAAAATTTTGAGGATTGTTGTTCATTATTTGCAGCAAGAAGGGTAATTGAATCAAATTGGATTAATCAAAAAGAGGAATATATGATTCCTAATAAAGAGCACGTAAAATATAAAGAATGGGTTAGTGATAGTATAGTATTAGCTCTTTTTGATATAGCAGCACAACAATCTTCTCTTAGAGATATCTATATAGAGGGCAAGAAGTATGATGTTATAAATAATCTATTCTTCATGAGTAATAAAGAGATTAGAGAATTAGCTGATATATATGCTAATAAAGATATATATGAAGATAGTAAAATTCATGAAAAAGAAAGGTATGTATACGAATTCGTAAAAGGATATGATTTTAGCAAAGAAGGACAAGCTGTTATAAATAAAGCTAAGGATTTAATAGTTAAGAGTTTTAGGTATAGGAATGAGTTTAATAAACTGTATCCACAGTATAATGTAAATGCTTGGGATGCTGGGTGGTATCAAATTAAAGTAGTTATTGGTAAATGTGATGATTTAAAAAACGATATGGATTTTTTTAATTTACTGTTAAGTAACCTAAAAAATAAAATGAAACCGTTAGTATATGAATTGAAATTTTTAAAGTAACTAAATTTGTATAATTATTTATATTTTTAGGTAATAATTAAGTTATGTATAGATAATAAATTTAGTTAGGTGGAATATGATGTTTCCTAAACAAAAAGATATTGAAATTCCATTATTAAAAGCAGTTATTAATAATGGTGGATATACAAAACCAAAGGATATTTATAAATTAATAGCAAAAGAATTTAAATGTTTAACAAAAGAGGATTTAGAGATTAGGTTAGCAAATGGAGATAATAAATGGCAAAATACTGTACAGTGGGTAAGACAAGCATTGGTAAGCAAAGGTGAACTAAGTAATAAGAAAAAAGGAATATGGGAAATAACTAAACAAGGAATTGAACGTGTTGAAAGTAAACAACATTCAAATAATAATTTGGTCTCTGTAGAGATAGATTATATTGAAAATATAATATTAGAATATAATAGAAATTTAAAAGAGCAACTTCGTAATAAATTATATAATATGAATTCGTTAGAGTTTGAACAATTTTCAAAGTTATTATTGCAAGAGCATGTATTTGAAAAGGATTCAATTAAACTTACTAAAAAAGGACCTGATGGTGGAATAGATGGTTATGGGAAAATAAAGTTAGCTGGAATATCTGAAATAAATGTAGCTTTTCAATGTAAGAAATGGAAAGGTAATGTTGGAAGGAGCATAGTTCAGGAATTTAGGGGGAATATTCAAGAAAAATATGAAAAGGGTATAATTTTTACTACAGGAGGCTTTAAAAGAGGAGTAGATTTATTATCAGATCAAATAGGAGCAGTTCCGATAGTAATGATAAATGGAGAACAGATAGTTGAGTTAATGATAGAAAAAGATATTATGGTAAATAAAAAAAGTATATATTTATATGAATTAAAGTAAGAGAATAAATAGTAACTTATTATTCTTTATTTAGATGCATGAGAGTCACTTCACGCCTCTCAAGTGACTCTGAGTACCAAAAGAATTACAGGTGCAAGAAAATGTGGATAGTAGTAATATAAGATAGATAACATGTAAATGTTAAAAAGTAATAAAACTGTGTCTAGATGATAACTATGTTATCCTCAAACACCACTAGGGGGATTAAGGATCGCCAAAGGTAAGCACTTGTTAATAATAAATATATTAACAAATAAATGTTGTTTGAACATAAAAATATTTGAGCAACATTTTTTTATTTGCATAATATTGACTTAGACAATAAATGGTATTATAATTAATATTGTCACAGACAATAAATGAAAAGAGGTATGAGGATGAAAGGTTTGAAAAAATTATCATTACTACTAGTAATGATGCTAACGACAACATTATTATATGGATGTGGAGGTCCAAGTCCAACAGATGTTGTAAATGAATATTTCAAAAAGATGCAAAATGGAGATATGGATGTTCAAAAGCTATTCGCTATGGCCGAAGAAGGGACAAAAGAAGAAAATGTAGAAAGTGATTCTTTTTCAGAAGATACGCAAAAGAAATTGTTAGAAAAAATGAAGGCAATAACATATAAGGTAAACAGTGAGACAGTTGATGGAGATAATGCAAAAGTAAATGTTACTGTAAAGGGAATGGATTTAAATATAGTCTTAGCTAAAGTTATGCAAGAGGCTTTTAGTTTTATATTATCACAAGCATTTTCAGGTGTTGAAATGAGTGAGGAAGAAAATAATGCTTACTTTGATAGTTTGCTTAACAAGTATTTAGATGAAATAACATATAGTGAAAGAACTTCTGATGTCTTATTAACTAAAGTAGATAAAGAGTGGAAGATTGAAGAAAGTGAAGCATTATCTAAATTATTAATAGGAATAGATAGTTCTACTTTTAGTGATAGTGAAGGTGGTACAGGAAGTGATTCAGAAACTCCAGTTGCTACAAAAGAAATGACTTTAAATACACCATTATTAGTAGAAACTGAGAATGGCAATTATAATTTAACTATTGAAGGTGCAAGAGCAACAGACAAGAGAAATGAGTTTTCAGAAAAAGAAGTAAAGCAAGTAGTATTTTTAGATTACACTTATGAAAATGTTAGCTTTGATAAAAATGATCTTTATATTGATGAATATGCATTCCAAGTTTTAGATGATGAAGGAAATGTACTTGATACTTATCCTGTATACGATGAAAATAGAACAGCTAAGGATACACCAGTGGGTGGTAAATGTATAGCGAGTGGAACTTTTGCAGTTCCAACAGATAGCAAGAATTTGAATGTTACCTTTGTAAGAGGTTCACAAAAGGTTGCTAAGATAATAGTTCCTATAAACTAAAATATACTTTACTAACCGATGAAAAAGCAGGCTAAAAGATAACCTGCTTTTTTCATATAAGTATTGAATTTTAGTAGAGATAATAAGCTAAGACTTATTGTTAAAATAAGATAAAAAATGTACAATTATATATATTGACTTAGTCAATACAAATTACATAACCAAAGGGAGGTGATGTCAATTATAGGATTAGAGTACATTTTAGCATTATATGATATGCAGCACATAGATTTAGCAGAAAAGCTAGGAATTAAAAAGCAAAATATTAATATGTGGATTAAAGGAAAACAAAATATTTCTAAAAAATACTTACCGGTCTTAGAAAATATCTTTGGAATAAGGCAAGAGTACTTTAGTAAAACTATTGATGAAATAGACAAACTGGAAATTCAAAAGGAAAAACTAAAAATAGATTTAAATCCAATCATTAAAAAGCAAGAATCAGTATATATAGCTGAAGATATAAATGATTTGGTTCAAGTGCCTGTTTATGACAAAGAAGAAATAAACACCATAGAAAGAACCATTGAAAAGGCAAAGCTTATGAATAAATTTAAATCTGCTTTAGAAGTTGTAGATCCTAATCCTTATATTGATACATACAAGCTTATGGTAGAAATATTAGAAAAAGGTCAGCACGAAGCTATAGTTCATAAAACTATGGAAGCTTTAGCTCATTACTTAGAGGTATTACCAGATAAAATAACTACTGGTGAAGAACAAATGGAATTTGAAAGTGAAATATTTGAAGTATTCGATGATTACAACTATTAATAATTGAGAGCTTTGAGTTAAGAATTAAAGAATTGGAGGAATAATTATGTCAACAGCAAACATTGGTTTTGAAGAAACCTTATGGAAGTCAGCAGATAAGTTAAGAGGAAGTATGGATTCAGGTGAATATAAGTATGTAGTATTAGGTCTTATATTCATGAAATATATATCAGATAAGTTTGAAACTAAGTATGAAGAGTTAGTGGAAGAGGGAGATGGCTTTGAAGAAGATAGAGATGAATATGAATCTGAAAACATCTTCTGGGTACCAAAGGAAGCTAGATGGGGATACTTAAAGGATAACGCAAAGGATCCTAAAATAGGACAATTAATTGATGATGCAATGATACTTATTGAAAAAGAAAACCCAACATTAAAAGGTGTTCTTGATAAGAGATATGCAAGACCAGAACTTGATAAGAGAAGACTTGGAGAGCTTATTGATTTAATTTCTACTATAAGATTACATAAAAACGGTGAAAAAGATCTTTTAGGTAGAGTTTATGAATATTTCTTAGGACAATTTGCAAGCTCAGAAGGTAAAGGTGGTGGAGAGTTCTATACGCCTACATCAGTTGTTCAAACTTTAGTTGAAATGATAGAGCCATACAAAGGTAGAATCTATGACCCTGCTTGTGGATCAGGTGGTATGTTTATTCAAAGTGAAAAGTTCGTTGAAGAGCACGCAGGTAGAATAGATGACTTATCTATTTACGGACAAGAAATGAACGCTACAACTTGGAAGCTATGTAAGATGAATTTAGCTATAAGAGGTTTAGATGGGAACATCGGACCACATCAAGCAGATACATTCCATGATGATCTTCATAAGACATTAAAAGCTGACTTTATACTCGCAAATCCTCCATTTAATATAAGCGATTGGGGCGGAAATAAGTTAACAGAAGATGTTAGATGGAAATATGGGGTACCACCAGAAGGTAACGCAAACTATGCGTGGCTTGAACACATAGTGTATCACCTTGCACCAAATGGAGTTGCAGGAGTAGTTTTAGCAAATGGAGCCTTAAGTTCTAATACTTCTAATGAAGGAGTTATAAGAAAAGAATTAGTAGACTCAAAATTAGTTGATGCCATAGTAGCATTACCAGATAAATTATTCTATTCAACAGGTATACCAGTATCATTGTGGATATTAAATAGAAACAAAATAGATAATCCTAAGTTTAGAGAAAGAGCAGATGAAATACTGTTTATAGATGGTAGAAACTTAGGAACTATGGTAGATAGAAGACATAGAGAACTAAGCCAAGAAGATGTTAAGAAAATATCAGATACTTATCATAACTGGAGAAATATTGATGGACAATATGAAGATGTTCAAGGCTTCTGCAAAGCTGCAAAGATGGAAGAAGTTAGAGAACATGAATATGTATTAACTCCAGGAAGATACGTAGGGATAGAAGAGCAAGAAGATGATGGAATACCATTTGACGAAAAGATGGAAAACCTAACAAGTGAACTAGGAGAACTATTTGCAAAGTCAAGACGCCTAGAGGATGAGATAAGAAAGAATCTAGGGGGAATTGGGTATGATTTCTAATTTGACAACTTTAGAAGAAGCTGTAATTAGTTCCAATACTGGAGCAGATGCAATTAAAAGAGCTCCAATTGTTGATGAAGACACGGGAGTTAGGTGTTTGAGAATTGGTGATGTATCAAATAAAAAACCATATTCTGAATGGGGTTTTACTAGTGCAGATGATAAAGTAATTGAAAAATTCTCTTTAAAGAGAGATGACATTATTATTGCTAGAACCGGTAATACAATAGGAGTAGTTAAATATATCGATAAAGATACTAATTCGGTTTACAATAATGGGCTTATAAGACTTAAGATAGATAAAAGTAAGTTTTACCCTAAATATATTTATTATAATTTAGCTTCTAAATCTTTTAAAGATTTTGTTCTTGCTATCTCTGGTGGAACTTCAACTCAACCTAATATGAAGATTAAGCATACTCTAAAATTTGAAATACGTAATTGTACATTAGAGGAACAAAAAGTGATAGCCAAAATATTATCTGATTTGGATAAAAAAATAGAAGTTAACAATCAAATAAATGATAATTTTGTTAAATTAATAGCTTAGATTAATAGCTAAATGATAATTTAGAAAAGATGGCTCAAGCTATTTTTAAGCAATGGTTTGTTGATTTTGAGTTTCCTAATGAAAATGGAGAACCATATAAAAGTAGTGGTGGAGAAATGGTTGAGAGTGAATTGGGGATGATCCCTAAGGGATGGGATATAGGTGTTTTATCGGATTTAGTAAATATAAAGTATGGAAAGGATCATAAAAAACTTGAAGATGGAAAGATTCCAGTGTTTGGTTCAGGTGGAGTTATGAGATATGTTGATAAAGCTTTATACGAGAAAGAAAGTGTATTAATTCCAAGAAAAGGTACCTTAAATAATGTTATCTATGTAAATGAACCATTTTGGTCAGTTGATACAATGTTTTTTACAGAAATGAAACTACCTAATATAGCGAAGTTTGTTTATCAGTTCGTTAAATTAAAAGATTTAGTAAATATGAATATAGGCTCAGCAGTTCCAAGTATGACTACTGCTATTTTAAATACAATTCATGTAGTAATTCCATGTAAAGAAATATTAGACAAATTTGATGGGATAATAACATCATTTTACTCACAAATTCAATTTAACGATAAAAATAGTGAGAATTTAGTTAATATAAGAGATACTCTTTTACCGAAACTAATGAGTGGCGAAATAGATGTTTCTAAAATAGATGTTTAGTCAATTAAATTGCGATTTGAAAATTTCAAAAGACTTTTATATGGCAATACTTAAAACAGTTTAAAATTTAGGAGGCCATATAAAAATGAAAGATAAACTAATATATAGAATTCAAAAGACTATGCAAGGATACATTAATGAAGAACAGATGAAAAAATTAACTGAAACGTTAAAATTGTGTTTCTACAATATTAATATTACTGAAACAGAAATTAAGTCAACAGACAACACTGGAAACAGTGAAAGGCTGTTAGAAATATTTTTATCAGCTAAAAGAATAGAAGGGTGTTCAGCGAAAACAATTGTTTATTATAAATCAACTATAGGAGATATGATTTCGAAAATTAATAAAGAGATAATCAACATTACAACAGAAGACTTGAGGCTCTATTTGGCAGAGTATCAGAATAAAAGAAAAATAAGTAAAATAACTCTAGATAATGTTAGAAGAATTTTTTCAAGTTTCTTTGCTTGGTTAGAAGACGAGGATTATATTATTAAAAGTCCTGTTAGAAGAATCCATAAGGTTAAGGCAGAAAAAATAATTAAGGAAGCATTTACTGATGAAAATGTAGAGTTATTAAGAGATAACTGCGAAGACGTACGTGATTTAGCTCTTATAGACTTATTAAACTCAACAGGGATGAGAGTTGGAGAATTAGTTAGATTAAATAGAGATGATATAGATTTTTATGAGAGACAATGCATAGTATTTGGAAAAGGTGCAAGTGAAAGGGAAGTATATTTTGATGCAAAAACTAAAATACATCTGCTGGAGTATTTAGAGAAAAGACAGGATATAAATGAAGCATTATTTGTATCGGTAAAAGCTCCACATAATAGATTAACTATTGCAGGAGTGCAAAGTATCCTAAGAAAAATAGGGAAAAGAGCAAATATCAATAAAGTTCATCCTCATAGATTTAGAAGAACTTTAGCAACTAGTGCAATTAACAGAGGGATGCCTATTGAGCAAGTACAGAAACTATTAGGTCATATGAAGATTGACACTACCATGAACTATGCTATTGTAAATCAAAATAATGTTAAGATATCTCATAAAAAGTTTATTAGTTAGATGAAAGGATTAAAAGATGAGTTTAGAAGAATGGAAAAAAGTAAAGTTAAAGGATATTATAATTTTTAACCCTAAGGAAACAATTAAAAAAGGACAATCGTCAAAGAAAGTGGCAATGGATAAACTAGAGCCGTTTACTAGAAAGATAACTGGTTTCGAGGAAGTTAAATTCACTAGTGGAACTAAATTTAGAAATGGGGATACCTTATTAGCTAGGATAACTCCATGTCTTGAAAATGGAAAGACAGCACAAGTTGATATACTAAATAAGAATGAAGTTGGATTTGGTTCAACAGAGTATATTGTTTTAAGAGAAAAAATTAACTCAACGGATAATGATTTTATTTATTATATGTCAATTTCACCGGAGTTTAGGAATGTTGCAATAAAAGCTATGAATGGTTCATCTGGTAGACAGAGGGTACAAAAAGATGTGCTTGAAAATAGTGAGTTTATGTTACCACCAATAGTAGAGCAAAGAGCTATTGCAAAAGTTTTATCGGGGTTAGATAAAAAAATCGAAATTAATAATCAAATAAATGATAATTTAGAAAAGATGGCTCAAGCTATTTTTAAGCAATGGTTTGTTGATTTTGAGTTTCCTAATGAAAATGGAGAACCATATAAAAGTAGTGGTGGAGAAATGGTTGAGAGTGAATTGGGGATGATACCAACAGGATGGCAAGTTACTAAGATTAAAGAAATTGGTGAGGTTGTTGCCGGTGGGACACCATCAACAAAAAATGTAGAATATTATGATGGAGATATTCCTTGGATAACACCAAAAGACCTATCTGGTTATCAAAGAAAATTTATTTCTAAAGGTGAAAGAAGTATAACAACGTTAGGATTGCAGAAATCAAGTGCAAAATTGATGAGAAAAGGGACAGTACTTTTTAGTTCAAGAGCTCCAATAGGTTATATTGTTATTGCACAAAATGATGTATCTACTAATCAAGGTTTTAAGAGCATAGTTTGTAACGAGGATATAATAAACAATAATTATGTTTATTATTACCTTAAGTTTCATAAGGAAAAAATTGAAAATGTTGCGAGTGGCTCAACATTTAAGGAGATATCAGGCACAACTATGAAGATGCTTGATATACTTGTTCCTACTATGGAGTTATTAAATAAGTTTAAAGAGGTTGTAAAAGCATATGACAATGTATTAATAACAAATTATATAGAGAATGATTCACTAATTGAATTAAGAGATGTATTATTACCAAAACTAATGAGTGGCGAAATAGATGTTTCTAAAATAGATGTTTAGTCAATTAAATTGCGATTTGAAAAATTCTATGGTAAAGAATTGTGGTAACTAGAAAGTGAGAGGTGAAAAAAGTATCAAGTTAGCGGAAGCATTGATAGTAAGAGTAGATTTACGAAAACAGATAATTAGCTTAAAGACATACTTTATTACCAAAAATTATGTCAGGTGAAAAAAGAGTAGACGGTATTAATATAGAAATTTAATAAATATTAAAATATATATGTGGGGTGGGATAATAGATAAAATAGTTCCAGCTTTTGAAGTTTCATTATTTGAGCCAGTTTTTAGTACAACATTAGAATTAGGTGAATTAGGGATTGATTCATTATTAGATGATGGTCTATTTAAGAATATACCTATTGTTAGCTTAGTCATGGGTATTGGAAAAACTGCTCAAAATTTATATGAAAGAAATTTATTACAGCAGACTTTGAATTTTATTAAATCATTTAATGAAAAAAGTATTGATGAAAAGAAACTTGAAAAATATAAAGAAAAAATTAATAAAAATAAAAGTATGGCTGAGAAAGAGCTAGGAAGAGTCTTAATTATTCTTAATAGTAATGTTGAAACAAAGAAATCACAGCTATTAGGTAAAGTATTTAGAGCGTATGTAGACGAAAGAATAGATTGGAATCAATTTTGTGATTTATCAGAAGCGATTTCTAGGTTATTTATATCTGATATAAACTTGATATCTGATATTTGGCAACATAAAATTAATGATTCTAGTCAGTGTATGAATTATCAAATCGACAGACTAGTATCAATAGGCTTTATAGGTACAACTACCAAATCTATGACTATTGGGAGTAATAATACGTCAAATACAGAACGTTATCTTAATATTACTCAATTTGGAAGATTGCTTTCAGAAATAATATTCTAGTTAAGATTAATAGTGATAACTATATCATAAGGGTGTAATTTTTACCAAGCCTCATTTGGGGATAGAGGATTGCTACAGTTAAGCATTTACTTAAGTTTATAAATATAAAAGTATATCTAAAATAGGGGGATGTCATGTTTAAGTTAATAAAAGAATTATTTTCGCTTAAAAAAACTATAGAACAAAAAAATGAGGAATTAAAATCATTAAATAGAGATATAGAGAAGATTGAGTTAGAAAAAAATGAAAAGATAAAATCATTAGATGTAGAAGTAAATAAGGAAGTTATCAAATTAAAAGAGACTAGAGAAGAAGAAATAGATAAATTAGTTAAAAAGATTAAAAAGATAGAAGAAGATATTGAAAACAAAGCAAATTTAGTAGAAGAAATTGAAGGCTATAAAACAGAAATCGATAAACTAAATAAAAGTGTAAAAAGAGAAAGTAAAAAAGTTGAAAGCTTAAAATATCAATATGAGTCTATAAAATATATAGTAAATAAATATGAAGAGACAGATATACTAAACAAAGAAATTATAGAAACTTTAAATGAGCAGACAAGTTTTGAACCAACTGTTGAAATAAAATTACACTGTTTAGATATAAAAGAGCTAAGAAAAGAGTTTAATAATAATAAAAAAGAAATAAAGAAGGTTCTTGAAAGATACGAAGGCAGATATACAACAAAAGCAAATCTTGCAATTTATAAACTAATGGTTATAGCATTAGAGGCGGAACTTCAAAATATACTATATAATTTAAAATATAACAAACTAGAAACTAGCATAAATTCAGTAAAAGAAGTAACACAAAAATACTTATCAATTGCTAATACAGGAAATCAAAGTATTGCAAATACACTTATGAAATTTATAAATGAAATTGAGTGCTTATTTATAAAAGCTATTGAAATAGAGTATGAGTATTACGTAAAGAAGGAAAAAGAAAAACAAGAACAAGCAGCATTAAGAGAACAAATGAAGCTTGAAGCAGAAGAAAGAAAAGAATTAGAAAAACAAAAAAAGAAGATGGAAGAAGAAGAAAGTAAATATAAAAATGAAATAGATAATGTAAAAGAATTATTAGCAAATACAGAAGATATTAAAAAAATAGAAAAATTAAATGAGAAAATTAATGAACTAATGAACAAATTAAAAGCTGTAGATGAGAAGAAAGAGGAAATAGCTAAGAGACAAAATGGAAAAGCTGGATATGTATATGTAATCAGTAACTTAGGTTCTTTTGGAGAGAATATGTTTAAAGTAGGAATGACTAGAAGGTTAGAGCCAATGGATAGAGTTAAGGAACTTGGTGATGCTAGTGTACCATTTGAGTTTGATGTACATAGCTTTATATTCTCAGAAGATGCAGTAGAGTTAGAACAAAAAATGCATGATAGGTTAAAGAATACAAGGGTAAATAAAATCAATTTAAGAAAAGAGTTCTTTAATGTATCTATTGATGATTTAGAAGAGTTAGTTCAAGATATAGATCCTGCAGCAGAATTTAATAAGACAATGATAGCGGAACAATACAGACAAGGGTTAGCACTAAAGGAGTTAGAAGAAGTTGTAATTTAGAGTGTGAACCAGTAGATAGTAAAAGTAATAGATAAATTGTATGAAATTTAATAAATCTTCATCAAAAATTTTAAACCACTAAAAGTTTTGATAAATAATTTTGGGGAAATACTCTAAATATAAAAAGTATTTTGAGGGAAACACTTGACATTTTAACTAGAAATACTAGAGAAAAGAATATTGCTATTGTAGTTTATTTTTGAGAGAATAGTAAAAAAATAAATTAAATTGATAATTTAGGAAATTATATTGTGTGGAATAGAGGTGATGGTAATTTGATAATAGATAATTTAAGAGAATTAAGTCTTACAAGTACATCAAAAGGTATGCTATATAAATGTATAGGTTCAGTAGATGGAAAAAAAGTATTTATTAAAACAGGAGCAAAGCTAAGAAATAGATTTTCAATTTTAGAACCAATAAGTGAAGTTATAGCAAGTGAAATAATTAGTAAATTTAATATAGCTTGCGCTAAAAATACATTAAGTAAAATTACATTGCCAAACATGAAAGAAGATGTACTTGTAAGTATATCAGAAGATTTTGTTAAAGATAACGAAGAAATGATGAGTATTAGAGCTATACTGGGTAATGTAAGTAGAGAAAATTTATACAATACAGTGACTTCATTAATTCCAAATTTAAAAGTTGATATAGATAGAATGATAGTGATGGATTTTCTTATAAACAATATTGATAGACATTTAAGAAATTTCAGTATTATCAGTCAAGAAGGGAGTAAAGTTAAATTCGCTCCACTATATGATCACGGACTGTCATTATATTCAGATATACAAGATCTTGAGTTAGAACAAGATGACAAAGAAACTTGGGAAATGATAGATGAATGTAAGCCATTTGCAGAGTCTCATTATAGGCAACTTGAATTAATAGGAGAGGTTAATTTACCTAAAGTTCCACTTGAAGATATTTTAGACATAATAGATAAATACAAAGAATATTTAACAGAGCATAGAACACAGTGCATCAAACACCTATTAAAAATTAGGTATAATCACTTAGTTAACAGGGGGATTTTATGATAGATCAATATATATTAATGCATAAAGATGTGCCAGTAGGTGATTTAATATACGATACATCTACTAAAAAATTCAACTTTAATAAATACGAGAATATCAAAGAAATTAGCCACTTACCTTTAGGAATGTATAGCTATAAAAACTGGAATATAGAATACAAGCCAACTCATGAAGATATAGTTTTTTGGTTAGAAGATAGAGTTGTTCCCAAAGAAAGAGCTAATATAGATGAAATATTAAAAGTTATGGGGCTAATAGACTACGATTTTTGGGAGCTTTGCAGAAGAACGAGGGCAATGTGTATGGAGGACTATTTTTGGCTAAGTAAGGGAGAGAAATATGAAGATGTTCATATGAGGTACCTTTCGGAACATAATAGGCTTCATGAAACACCAATACCATTTAAAGTAGAAGAATATGAACCAGAATATAAAGTAGTGGGAGAAAAATTAATTAAAAATTAGAAAATGGAGGGATTGGGATTTGAGTTTATTTGAGAATTTTACAGAGGATCTTCTAGAGCAAGCAGCCATAGAGATACTTGAAGAATTAGATTATAGCCATGTATTTGGTCCAGATATGGCTTATGATGGAGATAGTCCAGAGAGAAGTAATTATAAAGATGTTATTTTACAGCAAAGAGTTAGAGATGCTTTATTTAATATAAATAGACATTTGCCAGAGGAAGCTTTAGAGGAAGCATACAGAAAGATTATTACCTTTAATAGTCCAGTATTAGTGGATAACAATAGGTATTTTCATAAGCTTTTAGTTGAAGGGATAGATGTTTCCTTTAGTAAAAATGGAGAGATTAAAACTGAAAAGGCTTATATTATAGATTTTAATAATTTGAGAAAAAATGATTTCTTAGTAGTTAATCAATTTACTATAGTTGAAAAGGAAGAAAGGAGACCAGACTTAATTATATTTGTTAATGGTATTCCTCTTGTAGTAATTGAGCTTAAGTCAGCTACTGATGAAAGTGTAGGTATTGAAGAAGCTTATAATCAAATTCAAACATATAAAAATGATATTCCAAGTTTATTTAACTACAATGCTTTCTGCATATTATCAGATGGAATAAATGCTAAGGTTGGTACTGTTACTTCTAATGAAGAAAGATTCATGAATTGGAGAAGTATTGACGGCATGGATGTTGAGTCTTTAGATGTACCACAATATGAAGTTATGCTAAGAGGAATGTTAGCTAAAGAACGTTTATTGGATATAGTTGAAAACTTCTTATTATTCCAAACTTCAAGAAAAGCAGATTTTGATGCAGATGGTAATAAGATTGGAGATAAGGCAGTTAATATAAAAATATTAGCTGGTTATCACCAATATTTTGCAGTTAAAAAGGCAGTAGAAAAAACAAAGGAAGCATGTAGTGAAAAGGGAGATAAAAAAGCAGGTGTTATATGGCATACTCAAGGTTCTGGTAAGAGTTTCTCCATGGTATTCTATGCAGCACAATTAGTAAAGCATTTAAATAATCCAACAATAGTTGTATTAACAGATAGAAATGATTTAGATGATCAGTTATTTGGAACCTTTGCTAAGTCTTCTGATATTTTAAGACAAACTCCAAGACAAGCAGATGTTAGAAAGCTTTCAGATGATCAAAGATTAGCTAACGTTAAAGGTAAGGATAACTCAAAAGAAGTAAATGGATTATTTGATTTACTTAATGATAGAGAATCGGGTGGAATTATCTTTACAACTATCCAAAAGTTTAAGCCAGAAGATGGAGAAATGCCAGCATTAACAGAAAGAAGAAACGTTATTATTGTTGCAGACGAAGCTCACAGAAGTCAATATGGTTTAGAGGCTAAGACAGATACTAAGACTGGTGAAGTTAAGTATGGATATGCTAAATATTTAAGAGACGCACTTCCAAATGCAACCTTTATAGGATTTACAGGAACACCAATTGAGCTTGATGATAAATCAACGCCTGCTGTATTCGGTGAATATATTGATATTTACGATATGACAAGAGCTGTTGAAGATGGAGCTACTGTAAAGATTTATTATGAAAATAGAATAATCAAGCTTGATACTAATGAAGATATCATTGAAGAAATAGACGAAGAGTTTGATGAAATAACGGAAGGTCAAGAAGATAATGACAAGGAGAAATACAAAAGCAAGTGGTCAAGATTAGAAGCTATTGTAGGAGCTCCAAACAGAATAAAAAAATTAGCTGAAGACATAGTAAATCACTATGAAGAAAAAGCTAAAACTATAGATGGAAAAGCTATGGTTGTATGTATGAGCAGAAAAATCTGCGTTGATCTTTATGACGAAATAATCAATATAAGACCAGATTGGCACTCTGATGATGTTGATAAAGGTAAGATTAAAGTTGTTATGACTGGTAGTGCAGCAGATAATGAAAGGTTACAAGCTCATATTGGTGGTAAACAAAGACGAGATACATTAGCCAACAGAATGAAAGATAACAATGATGAATTAAAAATTGTTCTAGTAAGAGATATGTGGCTAACAGGTTTTGACGTTCCTTCAATGCACACTATGTATATAGACAAACCAATGCAAGGACACAACTTAATGCAAGCCATTGCAAGAGTTAACAGAGTATTCAAAGATAAAAGCGGTGGAGTTGTAGTTGACTACCTAGGAATTCTTGAAAGTCTTAAAAAAGCATTAAAGCAATATACAGATAGTGATAAACACAATACAGGTATAGATACATCAGCAGCTATAGCAGTAATGCTTGAAAAACTAGAAGTATTAAGAGATATGGTTTATGAATTAGATTATTCAGGGTATATGGGAGATTCTCAATCTAAGAGAATAAGAGCTATTACTAGTGGTATGAACTTAATTTTAGGCTTTGATGAAAAAGAGCAAAAGGAATTTAAACAATTTGCTACAGAACTAGCAAAGGCTCATGCTTTATGTGCAGCAACAGATGATGGTAAAAGAGTAGCACTAGAAGTAAGTTATTTCAAAGCAGTAAAAGCAAGCTTAGTTAAACTAGACAGTAAAACTACAGTGAAAAAATCAAAGAAAGAGATGGAAGCTAGAGTTAATCAACTACTAGAAAAATCAATAATATCAGAAGAAGTTATTGACGTATTTGATACTCTAGGGATAAAAAGACCAGATGTATCAATTCTTTCGGAAGAATTTTTAGAAGAAGTTAAAGGTATGAAAGAAAAGAATTTAGCTGCTGAAATGCTTAAAAAGTTACTTGAAGGTAATTTAAAGACTATGGAAAGAACAAATCTAGTTAAATCAGAAAAATTCTCTGAAAAGCTAAAGAAAACTTTAAATAAATATAGAAACCAAGCAATAACAAATGCAGAAGTTATTGAAGAGCTTATTAGAATGGCACAAGAACTAAAAAATATGAAAACTAGAGAAGAGGAATTAGGACTTAGTGAAGATGAAATTGCTTTTTATGATGCTTTAACTTCTGATGAGGCAGTTAAGGAATTTATTAATGATGAAACTCTTAAGAAAATAGCACATGAGCTAACAGGAGCTATTAGAAGAAATATTTCTATTGATTGGAGCGTTAGAAAAAGTGCCCAAGCAGGTATGAGAAAAATAATTAAAAGGCTTCTTAAGAAATATGACTATCCACCAGATAAAGCAAAGAAAGCACTTGAAACAGTTATGAGACAGGCAGAGCTTATGTGTGGAAATGTTGATGTAGCAGATTTAACAGTAGCTATGGCAGCAGAGGACAGTGGAGAATATAGAGTTTAGAACAGAGGATGAGAATGTATATGAGTTAATAACACAAAATGAAGCAGATGGAATTAAAGGAAATACTTTTAGTAGAGAGAAATGGTAAAGAGGAGATTTAAATTTATGGCAGATATAAAATTTGAAATTAAAGAAACAGTTGGTGTTATAGCTGAATCAGCTAAAGGATGGAAAAAGGAATTAAATCTAATTAGCTGGAATGGGAAAGAAGCTAAGTATGATTTAAGAGAATGGTCACCAGAACATGAGAAGATGGGGAAGGGTGTTACATTATCTAATGATGAATTAAAAGCATTAAAAGATTTACTTAATAGTATTGAAATATAAAAGATAAATTAAGGGTGTGGGGTTAAAGATATGAATTTAAAGGTATTTGAATTTTTAGGTGCAGAAGTGCCTAGTTCAGTAGGGGATATAAGAGAAGCATTAGATTTATTAGCAACTTCTATAGATACTGCAATAGAACAAGTTGGTGAAAAGGTGAGTAAATCTTTTGCAGATAAAGATTTTAAGAAGGCAGCAGAACTAAGTTTAAATAGTGAAGAATTAGATTCTATAAGCAAGAAAATACAAGAAGTAATAGGTGACTTAGACACAATTATAGATAATAGGAATATAGAAGAGGATTCAATAAATATAGTATAAAATTAAGTGACTACAAAATATATCTTAAAGCAGATTATTCAGAGTTACATTAATTTTAAGGAGCCACCGGTATTTAATCGGTGGCTCAAACGACATATTAGCATTTGATAGGATAACAAAATCATTATTGCTATTATGTGTGGGAAATAGATGGGTACTATTTTTTAGGGGGAATGTATGGGTGTTAGAAAATCTAAGGTTAATAGATATAGAGAAAGAGTTAGGTAATAAACTTAAAGAATGTGAGTTAGTAAGTGATTTACGATTAACATATGAAGATTTTTGCATTTTAGAAAGAAGTTATAAGGATATATTAGGAAAGTTAGATGATATCGATTTTCTAGTTAGCAATATTAAATATTTTCAAGCTACAACAACTACTATTCTAGTTTATGAGGCATTATATAAATATAGGAAAAATTTTTGGGATAATATAATTGGTCTATTAAATATTGAGAGCAAAGATGTAAACATTGTCAAGGATGCTTTTGTTAATGCCTTTAATTTTACTATTAGTAAATATAAATTGAAAATGTTTAAAGATGTTGGGGGTTATAAAAATATTACTCCTATGATTTGTCATAGTGGAGTACCAAATTCAAGTTTAAATACACTTTTTACAATTGCTACAGAGTATACAGACATAAAAGATATTGGACCGGAAGAAATTATAGAAAATATCAAATATTTTATTAGATACAAGGTTGATAAATCTATATATAGGTTTATTACTAATAACGAGGATAGAGCAAAAGAATTCATCTATGATTTACAGGTATTAGTAAAAGAAACAGAGGAAAATGATTTTTCTTATGAAGATATAACAGTTAAGTTTAATAGTCTTGAGGATAGGATTATAAATGAATATGTTAAATATAGAGCTTCAAATGAATATTTAGGGATTAAAAATAATAAAAAGAAAAATTATATTATTCAACCTAGAATAACTTTAGATAGTGTTAGTAATGGTTTAAATATAGTTTTACCATCTAATACTGTCAAAAACAGCTTTGTTGATTTTGTAGAATGGCATATAACAACCGATAAAAGCTCAGATATTATAAAGTGTAGCTTATACGAAAAGGGTAGACAATGTATTAGTGAAAATAAAAGAGTAAAAGTATCGGCTAGTACAAATTATAAAATAAAACTTATCTATGAAGATGAAGTCCTTAATGAATGGCAATTTAGTGGTTTTGAAAATGATGAACCTTTTTTATTATTTGACCATAAGGGGAATTTATTAAAATCTACTAATGTAAAGGATCAAAACATTTATATTTTAATGAAAAATACTTGTAAATTAAAGGCTATAAATATAGATAAAAGAGAATTTGATATTCATGAAAAAGGTTATGTAGGTTATGTAGGACTAGAAGTTAAGTTTAGAGAAAAAATTCAACGAGTTGAATTAATTACAGAAAATGATGATGTATTTAAAATAGAGTATAGAGATAAAAATAACATAGTCTTATGTGGTAAAAGTGAAGTATTTAAGGATAATTATTCTGAAAATAGCACACCGATATATTCTGAAAAGACACCTATTATTAAAATTGATAATGCAATAATCTTAGATAATACTTACTATATAGCTATTAGGAATATAAAAAATAATGTAGATATAAAGATACCATTAGAGTATGAGATAAGTAATGGTGATGCAATAGTTTCACTTGATGATATTGATTGTTTTAAAGAAAAAATATATGGTGAGTATGGTGTTAGGATTTATTCAGGTAATAAGCTTGTTAAAATACTTCCATTTAAATTTCTACCTAAAGTTAAAATATATAATGACAACGAATCTGAATATCCATCAGAAAAAGGAAGATATAAAAGGCAAAATATTAAAATTATATGTGATAAATCTATCACTATAAATCTAGACAACAGTGAATATGAAGTTACAGAAGATAATATACATAGGAACTATATTTTTAGTAACTATGGTATAGATCATTTTATAAATGGGAATTTAGAAATAAAAACAAACAATAACTTATTAAAGTTTAATATAAAATCTAAAAGTAGGAGTATTTGCTATTCCATACTTAACGAAGGGGAGGATTTAGATAATATAAGTTTTTCTAAAGAACCTTCAATTGTATATAAAAAAGAAATTCAAACTAACAGTAAATTGCTAGCTTTAAGCTTTATGGATAGGTTTATTAATAGCTTTAAAGTTGACATTATATTAGTTGATTTTAAAGATAATATACTTCAATCAACAAAAATTGAGGCTATAAATAACAAGTGTATATTTATACCACTAAATAAATTTTATGATTCTATAAGTTCAAGTTCTTCAACTAAATTTGTTGTTAAAGTTATAGTTAAAAATGAGTATGATAAAGTTATAAGCGAATTTATACCTTGTGTTATCAAGGAAGAGGTAGTTATTTCAAAAGTTAGTTACAAAGAAATAGATAATGAAAATATTGCTTTAAGCTGGACCACAGAGGGTATTAAGCTTGAAAATGAACTAGCTTTAAAAGTGTACAACATATTTAAGCCGTGGGAAGAACCATTAAGTTTATTAATAGATAAAGATAATATACTAGAAGATGGAAAAAGGGTTACTATGTATCTTGAAAAAGATAAACTAGCTCTTAGAAATGATACTATGTACTATTTTAATATAGAAGATGAATCAGATGATTTATTTGCTGAAGAGACAGAAGAAAAAGTTTTAAGTTTCAATGAAGATGGGTTATACAATAAAAACTGTAATTATCAATTAGAAGAAGTAATTAATATAAAAGTATTAATAAGTAATTTAGTTAAGGCTAAAAGAATAAAAGAGTTAGAGAAGGTTTTTAATGATATAAAAACTTATAAGATAGCAGAAGAACTTTCAAAAGATATCTTAAATTCGATATTCTTTTTACATAGGAATTATTCAATCTTATGTGATATTGGTGTTGAGGATAGGAAATTAAAAACTACATGTATTTATGGCTTGTGCTTTAAGTATATCACAAGATATAACTTATATAATGTAATAGAATATTTATTAGAAATAGATAGTTATGATAATATAAAAAATCTTTTAGATAAATTAAAAATTATTAATATTGATGTAGATATTAATAATGGTATTAGTAAAGAAAAAAGAGAAGCTTTATGGAAATCAGATAAAGAAAGAGCTTTTTTAGTTGAAGCTAGAAGTGGAATAAGTTCTAAAAGTATATTAATTAAAAATATTTATGATTTAATTGGTGAAGATTTAGAGATGAAAATTCTAGGATATAGCTACGAATGTGATACTTGTAAATATAAAGGTAATAAAGGCTGTATTAGTATGTATATTAAAAGAAGATGTAACAAAAGAATAGTTAATCTATCAGAAGAACTACTAGGAAGTAATGCTATGTATAGTACTTTATTTGATAAATATAGTACAAATTTTAAAAAGAAAGAATTAGCTAGTTTAAATTGGATAAATGATACTGGGGATAATGGCGTTGTAATAAATGGAACGACCTACGTAGAAACATTATTTGAATGGGTAGAGTACTACAACAATGAAAAACGTAAAAAGCTACATGATAAAATAGTTAATGACATAACTGAGTTAAGTATACTTATTAAAAAACTAGAGGAGAATTATGAATTTAAAGTATTTAATAAGATGTTATTAAAAAGAAAAGAGGATAATAAAACTTCACCTAATACTTTTGCTTACTATTGTGGTGTAACTACATTGATAGCTTCAATGATGAAATACAAAAGATTAGATAATTTATTGAGTAATAAGGATAGACAATTACTTGTTAGATTACTGATTATATTTAGAAAAGAAATGGAAAAGGTGTATTTAAGAGATTTGTATGTAATAGAATTTTATTTAATTCAAGGAGAAGAGTTATATGTCGATGGATCCAATTAAAAGTACAGAATATATAAATGAAAAATATAAAGAGTATATTAGTTCAATTTTAAGCGTTAAAGATGAGAGGTTAAAAGAAAAGGCTTTTAAGAAAATATCAGAAGGAAATAAATTTATAAAAGGTCCATACTTAGAAATAACACCAGAATTTGAAAAGGGTAGAAGTATAAAAAATCTTATTGAAGATAATATTTTAAGTAAGGATTTTAAATATTTAAATCATGAATTCGATAATGAAAGATTGCTTTATAAGCACCAAGAAGTGGCAATAAATAAAGTATGTAAAGAGAAAAAGAATATTATTGTAGCAACTGGGACAGGTTCAGGTAAAACAGAATGTTTTTTGATTCCAATCATTAATGAATTAATGAGAGAAAATGAAAAGGGAAAATTAAACTCAGGAGTAAGAGCATTATTATTATATCCAATGAACGCTCTTGCAAATGATCAGGTTAAAAGATTAAGAAAAGCATTAAAGGATTATCAAAATATAACCTTTGGAAGATATACTGGTGAAACACCTGAAAAATATAATATTGCATTAGAATCATTTAAAAAGCAGAACAATGGTGAAGCACCAACAAAAAACGAGTTAATATGTAGAGAGCAAATGAGAGAAAATCCACCTCATATATTATTAACTAATTACGCTATGTTAGAATATTTACTATTAAGACCAGAGGATAATACATTCTTTGATAATAATAATGGTGATACTTGGAGATTTATTGTATTAGATGAGGCCCATACTTATAAAGGTGCTAGTGGTTCGGAAATATCAATGTTACTTAAAAGATTAAAAGAGAGAGTAAATGGATATGAACTTGGTAAGCTACAGTGTATTGCAACATCTGCAACATTAGGTGGAGGAAAAGAGGATTTTCCAAAGGTAGCTGCTTTCGCTTCAGAATTATTTAGTGAAAAATTCTATCCAGAAGATATTATAGAATCAAAGAGGCAGAAATTTGGTGAGGTATCAAGTTTATTACAGGATAGGAAATGTAATTTTTATATTGAATTAAAAAAAGAGTATGATGAATGTTTATATAATACTGTGAAATTTGAGGATTTATGTGATAAATATAATATTAACTCTGCATCAAATAGAGAAGTTTTTCTATATGAACTATTAAAGGATGATAAGAATTTAAGAATAATTCAAAATAGGCTTACAGAAGGAACCAAAAATATAAATGAAGTCATTGAATGGGTATTTACAAATGATAATACTGTAAAATCGAAAGATAAACAAGAGGCTTTGGTATCATTAATTGAACTTGCATGTATAGCAAGAGTAGATGAATCATCAAAAGCGTTATTGCCTGCAAGATATCATTTGTTTGTTAAATCTTTAGAAGGAATGTATGCTTCATTTTACCCAACACCTGAAATCTATTTAGAAAGAAGAGAAGAAATAAATATTCAAAACTCTAAGGTTAAAGTATTTGAACTTGCCAACTGTCAAAAATGTGGTCAAGAATATATAGTTGGTACAATAGATGGAGATTATTTGAAGCATTATAATGGAAATATAACAGATGAACACACTCCAATAAAATATTTTAAGGTTTGTGCAGATGAAGAGAATGTTGAAGAATTAGATGATGATGATTGTTTGTTTGTTGATGCTAAAAATAACAAATTAGAAGACTATTTACTATGTACAGTTTGTGGGAAGATAGAAAAGGTTGGTAAAAAGAGCAATAAAAACTGTTGTAATGTATATGATGATAGGAAGTATTTAAAGGTTAAACATGTAGTAAATAAAGGAGTATCCATAAATAGTTGCACATCATGTGGTGGAGTTTCAAAGGATATTATTAAAAGATTTTTAACAGCAGATACAGCAGCAACTAATGTTATATCAAGAAGTTTATACGAAATGATACCAGGTAATGTCAAGATTACTATCCCAAAGGAGAATGTTGAGGTTGCTGAAGATGATTGGTTTTTTGATGATGGAGAAGAATCAGTTGTAACTGAAGAAACTGTTCAAGAGATTATAAATCCAAGAAAGTTACTAATATTTTCAGATAACAGACAAGAGGCAGCCTTTTTTGCATCTTTTATGAATGATAAATATAATCAAATATTATGGAGAAAAATAATTATTAAGGCTTTAATGGAGTCAAAAGAAGAATATTTAGGATCAGATGAAGTTATAACTAGAATGGTTAGAATTGCATCAGAGAATGATGTATATGAAGAAAATATAGATAAGTCAGAAAAAAATAAAATAGCAAGTACATTCTTAATTAAAGAGATAATATCTATAGAAAGAAATACAGGGTTAGAGGCACTTGGATTAATTAACTTTAGATATGAGATACCAAAATTAAGTAGAGGTTATGATAAGCTAAATTTATCAGCAGACGAATTTTATGCACTTATTAATGTTTTATTAGATAGTTATAGATATCAAAGTGCAATATCTTTCCCAAGCAATATAATACAAACTGATGAAGCTTTTGAGCCTAGAAATAGAGAGGTACTCTTTAGACTTGAAGAAGGTGAATTAGCAAAAGATAAAACAGTATTAGGTCAATTGCCAAAAGATAAATCAGAAAATAAAAGAAGTAATTTTATAAAGCGTATATTAATTAAAAACGGATTATCTAAAGAAATGGCAAAGATAGAAGCTAAAGAAATATTAAAGGAGCTATCTACTAGATTAGATGAGATGTTTATAAAAAAAGGTATAGTTGAGCAAATTGATGTAAAACCTTTTGGAGCAGTCAAAAGAATAAATTACAAAAAAATAAACATATCTTTAGGAAGAGAAGAAGATAAGATATTTATTTGTAATAGGTGTGGTAAAGTTACAAGTAACAATATATTTGATTTATGTCCAGAGTTTAGATGTGAGGGTTCGTTAGTAAGTTATTCGTCTAACATTACAAATAAGTATAAATACTACAAGGATTTATATAAGGATTTAGACTTAAAGCCAATGATTGCTAAAGAGCATACTGCACAACTTACTAGCAATACTGCAAGTACCCTACAAAAGAAGTTCGAAGAGGGAAAAATTAATGTATTAAGCTGTTCAACAACTTTTGAAATGGGGGTAGACGTAGGACAACTAGAAGCGATAGTTATGAGAAATGTTCCACCTGAAACTTCAAATTACATTCAACGTGCTGGACGTGCTGGTCGTCGTGGTTCATCAACTGCGTTTGTTGTTACTTTTGCTAGAAGAAGAAGTCATGATATTAATTATTATAATAACCCTGAAAAAATCATATCAGGAATTATAAAGGCACCATATTTAGAAACTAAAAATGACAGAATTATAAAGAGACATATGAACTCAATTATATTTGCATATTTCTTTAAGATAAAACCAGATTTGTTTAGAAGAACTTCTTTATTGTTTAATGAGGATGTAGAAGACTTTGGAAGAACTGCTTTAAAGGAAATATTAGATAAACATCCAGAAGAGTTAATGGATGCTTTAACAAAAGTAGTACCAAAAGAGCTACATGAAAAATTAAAGATAACTAATTGGGGATTCATAGATGAATTATGTGGAGATGAAGGATATTTTACTAGAGTTGAAAATGAATATAGAAATAACATTAGTCAATTAAAGACTTTACAAAATGAAAGATTCAAAAAAGGTGATAATACAGATTACATTAATAGAATAATGAATACCTACAGAGATAAGTCAAATATAAACTATCTATCAGATAGAAATATTTTGCCAAAGTATGGTTTCCCCGTTGACGTTGTATCACTAGACATTTTGAATAATGATATTTCAGCAAAAGAAATTGAAATTTCAAGAGACTTAAAAATGGCTATTTCTGAATTTGCACCGGGTTCTTCAGTAGTTGCTAATGGTAAAGTGTGGACATCATATTCAATTAATCAAGAGAGTAATAAAGGATGGCCAACCTTTGACTATGCTATATGTGATAAGTGTAAAAAAATTCACACTCATGTTAGTGATATATCATCGAAAAAAGCTGACAGTAAAATTGAGCCGTTCTGCGAATGTGGTGAAGAGTTGAAAATTAGAAAGTTTATAAAGCCAGAGTTTGGATTTTCAACAAATGTTGATACTCCAAAGGCTACAGGAGACAATAAACCCAAAAAGTATTATGCTAGTAGAGTAACATTTGAGGATTTCGAAAAGCTTGATATTTATCAAGAAACGGAAGTAATGCAGGATACAATATATATAGATGGACATGAAATTAGTTATAAGTATGCACCAATGGGTAGGTTATTACTTGTAAATTCTGCATTTAACAATATGGGATTCAGGGTATGTAAGTACTGTGGCTATGCAACAGCTGATATGCCAAATAAAGAAAATAAATTTAAGCATAAAAATAAGTTTGGAAATGCATGTCCAAGTGAATACGCATATAACGTGGATTTAGGTCACCAATTTAATACAGACGTATTGAAAATTGACTTGCCTATTTTGGGAGATTCAAATGATAAACTGTGGTATAGCCTCTTATATGCAATAATAGAAGGCGCTTGCGATGAATTTGATATAGTTAGAAATGATATAAATGGATGTTTATATTACAATAACCTAACTGTTTCAAAACCATCAATAATTATATTTGACGAAGCAGCAGGTGGAGCAGGACACGTTAGAAAGATTTCCACAAATTTAAAAAATGTCTTAGATAAAGCATATAAAAGAGTATCTAATTGCGACTGTGGCGAAGAAACAAGTTGTTATGGCTGCTTAAGAAATTACAATAACCAAATATTCCATGAAAAGCTACAACGTGGCTTAGTTAAAGACTATCTGAAAAAATTGATAAAATAAGACTAGAGAGTAAGTATGAAAATTATATCATACTTACTTTTTATATTATAGAAAAAATTACTTAGTAAGTAAGCGTAAAAAAAATTAACGGATAGATTATAAAGCCTCTCTTTGCTAGAATCAAAAATATGATAAAAGCATAGGGAGGTTATTTTTATGGCAAAGAGTATAGGCAAAGAAGCCTGGAAGAAATATATAGATAAGTTTTCTTCTTACGAAGGAACGTTAAAACAATACTGTGAGGACAATACTGTGAGGACAATAATATTAGTAAAAGTCAATTTTATTATAATAGAAGGTTTTTTGCAGTAGCAGCTAAATGAGAAATGGTGTTAGTATAAAGTAGTGGGCACATTAAGACGAACTAAGTAAAATATAAATGCTAAGATAAGAATGTACAAAGTGACCAATATTTCTATGTATAATACTAGGTAAAATTTAACACAGTATTAATGGTGATGAAGATGATTTATAGAAAAAACATTAATACTGAAAT